>CAYJHN010000138.1:0-5521 GCA_964369985.1 uncultured Desulfovibrionaceae bacterium
GTCCAAGTGCTATGGATATACTTGACAAGCTAGGTTTAGGAGACCGTGTTGTAGGACTTACAAAAACATCTAATTACCCTGAACACTTATTGAAATACCATGAAGATGATTCTATTGAAAATGTTGGTTCAATGAAAGAATTAGATATGGAAGCAATTATGTCTTTAGAGCCTGATCTTATTTTTTCAAGCGATAGATCTGTAGCTAAATACAAAGAACTTTCAATGATTGCACCTACTGTTGCTTCTTATATTGAATACAATAAAGGTTTTTATCAAGGTTTTAAAGAAAATGCCATTGTGCATGCACAAATTTTTGGCAAAGAAGCTGAGTTAGAAGCTTATTTTGCTGACTATGAAAAAAGAATTGCTGCTATGAAGGCAAAATACGAAGGCAAAACTGCTATATTAGGTATTTTCACAGGCGGAGCTTTCCATACTTTAGGAAATGTTGGCAGAATTTCAATTATTAGTAATGATTTAGGTTTTAATAACATAACAGCAGATAAAGACGTAAACCATGGCAATATTTCATCTTATGAGCTCATTCTTGCTAAAAATCCTGAATATGTATTTATTCTTGATAAAGATGCAGCTGTTGGTAAAGAAGCAACATTTGCACAGCAGCTTATGGATAATGAAATAATTCATCAAACAGAGGCACACAAAAATAATAAAATAATCTACCTTGCTCCATCAAATATATGGTATGTAGCTGACGGCGGTTTAACAGCTATGGATATTATGCTTAAAAATATTGAAAGCATAGACAATAACAAGTAAAATCAATAAGGAATACGCTCGTGTTAAAAAAATACGCACATCTATTGAGTCAAGTCATCTTTATAAGCGCATTCTCCTTTCTTGGAGCAAGCTCTTCTTTTGCCAACGAAGCAAGTAGTCTTGCTAGCCAAGCTGAAAAAAAATCACAAATGCCTGAATTTTTAGAAAATCTTTCACAAGAATCTATTGATAAGGGCGATTATTTTAAATCTATTTTCAGCTTTCCTCTAGAAGGTACAAAGGGCAATGTTATTGTTTCTTCTCGTGATTTTGAAGCCGAACTATTAAAGCAAGAAAAAGAAAATAGTGAAAATTTAAAGGGCAAAACTTCTGCTAAAAAAAATGAAGAAAGCATTTCAAAAGACATTGCCACTTTTAGTTATGCATTAAAAACACCTTATTTCTTTACAGAAAATAAAGAATTGATGCTAGATGTTATTGAATTAGCCGAGCTTTACGAAGCAAATCTTCGTGTAACAATGAAAGAAGATATTCTTACTTTGTTTTTTACTTCAATAAACAAGAAAATCCTTGAAAATGAAGTAAATGCTTCACAAGAAGCAAAAGAAGAAGTTAAAGAAGATTATGTTAATATTCAATTTGACAAAGAAGTCTATACTCTTGTTGTTGATTTAGACGAAAGCGAAGAAAGAGGAATTTTATCGCACACAGTTTATCAAAGAGTTGTAGAAGAAAGAGAAAATTCTGATCTTTCACAAGAGCCTATCTTTATTATAGATGAAGAAAAAAGCTATAAAGGCAAAGAAGTAACATTTGCTGCTCCTATAGAAATTATAGAAAACCATGTCTTTGTGCCGCTAAGCATTATAAGCTATTTTGATGAAATTATAAAAAAAGAAGCGGATAAGTACATAGCAAGCAGTAAGACAGCAAGCAAAGAAAATGTGATAAAGTTAAGTAAAATCAAAAACATCACTAAGGAAATTGAAAAAGCACCTGAATTTTTATCAAAAGAAAATTTTGAATTAATCTATGCTATGATTGGACCTGCTGGTGCTGCTATTGTTTTACTTGTCTTTGTAGCTACTTATCTTGCTTTGAAAAATTTCTATTATCTTACCTTTGTTTGGATTCAATTTACAAAAAAATTCAAAGAACAAAGCAATGAATGTAATATACTTGATAGTGAAGTAGAAAGTAGTAATCCACTTATACAATTAATCAAAGAAGTTACTTCGCTTAGAATCACAGACCCTACTGTGCTCAGGCAAGAAGTTCACTTTATTTTCCAAAGAAATCTTGAAATGATTGTGCAAGATTTGTCCTATATTAGACTAATTAGTATTATTTCTCCTCTTCTTGGCCTTCTTGGTACTGTTCTTGGTATGGTTGATGTTTTCCAAGCTATTGCAGAATCAGCCTCACCAGATCCAGCAGATTTGGCAGCTGGTATATGGTCGGCTCTTCTTACAACTATTTTAGGATTGTCTGTTGCTGTTCCTACGCTTATTACTTATTATTATCTTTTACTTAAATGTAAAAGATACCAAAATAGAATAGTGACTTACAGCGTAAGAATAAATACCGAATGTAGCTCTTATTATAAAGACTAGAGCTTTCTCTACAGAAAATTCTATAAAAAAACAGACTCTGCATAAAGTTAAAATTTTATAAAAATTTATTGTGCATAGCTCTTAAATTAGGGGAATGTATGAAGGACTTATTAGACGACGATGCTGGAGTTGATCTTACTCCACTTATTGACGTTGTTTTTATGCTTTTAGTTTTCTTTATTATGACAACAACTTTTTCAAAGCCAGTTGTTGAAATAGTGTTGCCAACAGCAAAAGAAACGCAAGAACTTGAAAAGCAAGAAGAAATTGTTATTGCAATCACTGAAACAGGTGGTATTTTCTATAAAGATATAAGCCTTAGTGAAGGGCAATTTGAAGCCCTTCTTGCCGATCACCCAACAACAAGATTAAATCTTCATGTAGATGAAAAAGCTCCTTTTGATGCCTTTATTCAAGTAATTGATAAAGCCAAAGAAAGAGAGGGAGGCAGTTTTGTTATCAGTACAGAAAGCGATGAATAAACATACCTTTGGGGGAGCAACACTCAACAGTAGTAGACTGCTTAGCTGGACAACAATTGTTGTTGTTTTGTCCTTAGTCTTGTTTGCTGGTGTAGAAATTGTAATCGAACTTCCACAAGTTACTAAATTATTTCGCTTGCCTGAAGAAATTATTATACACGAACCACCAAAAAAGAAGAAGTTTGAAATCCTCTTTGATAATGACACTGACTTTGTCTATATGATTCAGGTAAAAAAACCGGTAGTCGAACCTCCTAAAAAGTTACCTCCACCTCCAAAGCCTGAACCACCTAAGCCTAAACCTAAACCTCAAGCAAAGCCACAGGCAGCAGTCAAAGAGGCAAAAATAGAAGATGCTCCAGTTGGCAATGCACAAGGCACAGCAGTAGGTGCATCTGAAAATTCCTTGATGTCAGAACTTATTGCCTATGCAAATAGACATAAAGTATATCCTCGTGCGGCACGAAATAGAGGTATTCAAGGAACAAACTATATCTCTGTAAATATTGAAGCAAATGGTAAAATTACAAGCGCAAGCCTTGCAAGAGGGGCAGGAAATACAACACTTGATAATGCGAGTAAAAAACTTGCAGAAAAGCTTACTTCATTAAAACTTTCTGCACCAAATAAAGCGTTAACTATCAGTATTCCAATACAATATGCCTTAGAGGATTAAAATTATTTCTTAAATTTAAAGTGATTGCTTAGTAGCATATGTCAAATGACTCATTCTCTGAAGAACTTTCTTCACAAATTGAGCTTTCAACAAATAGCGTTGGCGATCAAGCAGTAAGAATTGAGGCTACTGCTACAGGCATGGAAGAAATGAATACAACTATTATTGAAGTAGCAAAAAATGCTGTTTCAAGTGCAGAAATTACAGATACAACAAGAGAAAAGCTATTGGTGGAGCTGAAGTTACTAAAAAATGTATGAATGCTATCACAAATGTTCGTGAAGATTCGCTTACCTTGCGTTCAAATATGTCTGCATTGGCTGAGCACGCATAGTCTATCAATACTGTTATGGGCCTTATTTCAGACATTGCAGACCAAACAAATCTTCTAGCCTTGCTGGTAGAGGCTTTGCCTTTGTTGCTGACGAAGTTAGAAAACTTGCTGAAAAAACAATCACTTCAACTACTGACGTAGCGAATGCTATTGCTGCCATTCAGCAAAGTACAGAAGAAAATGTAAAGCAAGTGGATATTGCTGTACGTGGTATTGAAGAAGCAACAAACTTGGCAACACAAAGTGGTGAAGCTTTACAAGACATTCTTGAAATGGCTGATCTTAGTGCTGCAGGCGTACGCACTATTGCTACTGCCTCTGAAGAGCAATCTTCTACGGTAGAAGAAATAACCTCTGCAATAGATATTATTAATAATACAGCAAAAGAAACAAAGAATGCAATGAATGAAGCTTCTTTAGCTGTTATTTCACTTTCTACGCAGGCTCAAGAACTTTCAAATATTATCAATAATCTCAAAAACGCATAGAAAATACTCATTAAATAAAAAGGCTTGGCTTCTGTATTGTACAGGAGTCAGTCCTTTTAGTTTAACCATAATTAATATTCGAACATAGTATTAAATTTAAATACTCCAAAAAATACCTACAGAAAATGAAGTTAAGTTTTATTTTTATAAAAAATCAAAGCTCCAACTTTTTACATAATAGTAAAAGAGTTGGAGCTTTTTTGCCAAGGATTTTTAACTTTCTGGCTTTCTATTTATGGAAATGTTGGTATTGTTTTAAACTATATAAATTTCAGCTCTACCATTCATTTCTATGAACTTTTGCTTCTGCATAGTAATATTTTTGTTCGGGTTGTTTTTTTGCATAACCAATAAGAACATAAGAAACAGGGATAATATGCGCTGGAAGTTTAAAGTATTCCTTCCATGCTGCTACTTCCTTTTCATCTTCAGGTGTTACACCTGTCCAAACAGCACCAAGTCCAAGGGCGTGTACTGCAAGTAAGATGTTTTGGTTTACAGCACCCAAATCTTGCATGCCATAAGCTATACTTTTTTCTTTTTGTGAATCATAGCAAGTTAATATTGCAAGAGGGGCATTTTTTGCATAAGGAGCGTATTTTGCAATATTTGGTGTGACATTAGCTATTTTTTCTTTTTCTGTAACCACAACAAATTCCCAAGGTTGTTTGTTGTGAGCACTAGGTGCTTGCATAGCTGCTTTTAATATTGTTTGGATCTGTTCTTCGCTTACTTTTTGATCTGTGTAGGAACGCACACTTCTACGTGTTGCAATAGCTTCTAATGTATCCATTGAGGGAGCTTTTTCGTTAGCAAATGAAATGTTTTTATTTAGAAGTGATGCGCCAACAAGAGCTGATGAGCCTACTAAAAAGTTTCTTCTTGAAATATGAGACATGGTTTTTCTCCTTTGTTTTACCAAGTGTTGTTATGCTCTCTTTCAGGTTTAAAATAATTGTTTGATTTTTTTTCTTCATTAGGATGTCCGATAACAATAAAAGCAACAGGAACGATATTTTCAGGTAAGTTGAAAAGATTGCGATATATTTCTACAAACTCTTCATTTGGATAGCCGCTTGTCCATACGGCACCTAATCCTATTGAGTGTGCTGCAAGTAATATGTTTTGGCTAGCACAGGACACACTTTGTACTGCAAAACCTACTTGATTTTTGCTTTCTAAATT
>CAYJHN010000139.1:0-5497 GCA_964369985.1 uncultured Desulfovibrionaceae bacterium
CTCTTGTTTGTGGCATAACGCCTTCATCTGCAGCAATAACAAGCATTACAGCATCAATACCTGACGCCCCTGCCACCATATTTTTTACAAATTTTTCATGCCCAGGAACGTCAACTATACCAATAACAAGATCGTCAAGCTTAAGTGCGGCAAAGCCAAGCTCAATAGTAATACCACGCTTTTTTTCTTCTTCAAGCCTATCACAGTCAACACCAGTTAAGGCTTTAACTAGCGAAGTTTTACCATGATCAATATGCCCAGCCGTTCCTATAACTATAGACATGGAGAACTATTCCTTACTATTTTTTACGTTTTTGATATAATTTTGCCGTGTTGGCACTCTGTGCACAAAAACTCGCTTACAATTTATGTGAAAATTGTTTCGCTCGCTGAAGCATTTGTTCACTTCGTTCATTTAAACTATAGACATGCAGTATTATTCCTTACCACGCACGATTTTAGCACCAATTGCATTTAACTTATTTTCCATTGCTTCGTAACCGCGATCTAAATGGTATATTCTGTCAATAACAGTTGTACCCTTTGCTGCAAGTGCCGCTAAAACAAGGCAAGCTGCCCCTCTTAAGTCAGACGCCATCACAGGAGCCGCACGTAATTCTTTCACTCCACGCACAAGAGCAGAAGAAGCTGTTACTTTAATATCTGCTCCCATTCTCGCAAGTTCTGAAACATGCATAAAGCGATTTTCAAAAATTGTTTCTTCTACAAGTGAAGAACCCTCAGCAAGACTCATTAATGCCATCACTTGTGCTTGCATGTCGGTTGGAAAACCTGGATGCGGACGAGTTGAAATATCTACGCCCTTAATAATATCTTTTTTTCTTGAACGAACTAAGCCATTTTCTTGTGTTATGTCTAAGCCCATTGCATCAAGCTTTTCTATAGTAGATTCCATTTCAGAAATTGGGCAATTTTCTAAATAAATATCGCCATCTACCATACCAGCAGCAATAAGGAAAGTGCCTGCTTCTATGCGATCAGGCATAACAGAATATTCCACTTCACTCAATGAACTTACACCGTGAATAGTGATCATTGGAGTGCCAGCACCTTCGATTTTAGCTCCTGCTTTATTTAAAAAGTTTGCTAAATCCACAATTTCAGGCTCTCTAGCGCAATTTTCTAAAACAGTTGTCCCCTCAGCAAAAACAGCTGCCATCATTACGTTTTCTGTGCCACCAACAGTTGGGAAGTCAAAATAAATATGTGCACCCTTTAATTTTTCTGCTCTACCTATGATATAGCCGTCTGTGAGTTCAAATTCAGCACCCATTTTACGCATTGCAGCTAAGTGCAAATCAACAGGACGTGAACCAATAGCACAGCCACCAGGCATAGCCACTTCTGCATAGCCATTTCTTGCTAATAAAGGGCCAAGGCAAAGCACAGAAGCACGCATTGTTTTAACAAGTTCGTAAGGAGCAACACTTTCAATTTTGCCTGCTTCAATTTCAACTTTATTTTTTTCAAAAGAATTTTTGCAACCTAAAATATCTAATAATTTAAGTGTGGTATAGATGTCACGAAGTTCTGGAACTTCATGTAAAGTAACTTTTTTATCAAAAAGCAAACAGGCAAATAAAATAGGAAGAGCTGCATTTTTTGCACCGCTTATGCGAACCTTTCCTTTAAGATTTAATGACTGTTCTATGATTAATGTATCCATTATATACTCCAAAAAGCGTTCAGCTTTTGTAAATTTTCTTATTTTTACAATATATAGTACTTAAGTACAAGAGATATTTTTACTGAAAAAATTCACACTTAAATTTATTTTTTTATTTTTTTTTGTTAAACAAATAGTTATAGCTAATGCATTTTCAAGAAAATCCGTTAAAATAAGAAAATACTACAACCAGCGGAGTCTTTATGAAAATGAAACTACTTGGAAAAGTGCTATCTTTCACACTTATCCCAATTTTCATCGGTCTAACAATATTAACAATAATTGCTTCGACACTAGCTTCAAGAGGAATTTATCAAACGAGTGATGTTCAGTTATTAGAATTTGCTAAAAAGCAAGCATCTGAAATTGATAATATTTTAAAAAATGTTGTCTATCTTACCGACATGCTAGATGGTGACGGCAATATTGAAAATATTACTGCCTTAGCAAAGAAATATGGCGATAACAAAAAAACAGCACCTGATTTTTTAGCAGAGCAAGAAAAATGTAATGCTATACTTGGAGATATCATTGAAGACTTTCCTGATGTTTATAATGCTCTTATTATTGACTTAAATGGCGAGGTCATAGCACATTCAAATAAAGCCCAACTCTATGCTGATCGTAGTTCTTACCCCTCCTTCAAGGAAGCATTAAAGGGCACACACATTGTTATCGACCCAATGTTATCGAAAATTTCTGGAAAAATGAGTGCAATGGTAACTTCTGGCATCACAGACGATTCTTCTGACGATGCCGTTGATGGCGTTTTAATGCTTATCGTTGACATTGCCTTAATTGCCGACAATACCATAAAAAATATCACTCTTATGCCAAGCTCAAATCCTTTTGTTATCGACACAGAGGGTATGATGCTTATGGAAAGAGCCTATCCTGAACTTATTGGCACGGATAACTCTGGCGAAGAATTCGCCCAAATTATGCTCAGAGAGAAAACAGGTGTTGCAAGTTATGAATGGGATGGCGTACAAAAAAATGTTCACTTTGCACAAATGCCAACAACAAAATGGATCTTTGGTATAGAAACTAACGAAAGCGATTTTTATACTACTTCAAATACAATAAGCCTTACTTTAGCTGCAGCCGGTTTAATTATATTACTTATTGTAGCTGGCATTATCTATATTGTAATCAAAAAAGTAGTTCTGGTTGTTTCTCACAGTGCTGACATTGCTAGCTATGTAGCCGACGGCAACCTCAGTCTTACAAAAACACAAGAAGAACAGCTAGAAGAAGCAGTCAAACGTAATGACGAATTTTCAACACTTTCACAAGCTCTTACTACAATGATAAAAAACCTTGCTAAAATGGTTTTCGACTCAGAAGAAAAAAGCAAGGAAGCTCAACTTGCTGCGGATAGAGCAGAAGTAGCAACAAAAAATGCTGAAAACTCAGCACATGAAGCAGAAGAAAAACGCCAAAGTATTCTTGAAGCTGTTGCCCAACTCGAAGAAATTGTAAACAATATAGCTTCGGCTTCAGAACAGCTTTCCGCACAAATTGAAATTTCTACACGCGGAGCAAAAGAGCAGTCAAACCGTATGACTGAAACAGCAACAGCAATGGATCAAATGAACGAAACTGTGTTAGATGTTGCTAGAAACTCAAGCACTAGTGCCGAATTAGCTAATAATACACAAGCAAAAGCAACTGATGGTGCTTCTGTCACACAAAGATGTCAAGAATCAATGAACGAAGTAAAGAATGAATCTATTAAACTTCGTCAAAACATGAACGAACTTGCTGGACACACACAATCAATCAGCGCTGTTATGGGCGTTATTACCGATATTGCAGATCAAACAAACTTACTTGCATTAAACGCTGCTATCGAAGCTGCAAGAGCTGGTGAAGCAGGTCGCGGTTTTGCTGTTGTTGCTGATGAAGTTCGTAAACTTGCTGAAAAGACTATTTCATCAACTACAGATGTTGCTAATGTTGTTGCTGCAATTCAAAAAAGTACAGAAATCAACGTTTCACAAGTTGACACTTCTGTTCAGCTTATTGAAGAAGCAACAGAACTCACAATTCAAAGCGGTCAAGCACTTGAAGTTATTCTTGATATGGCAGAAGAAAGTGCTGACGGTATCAGAGCAATTGCAACGGCAAGTGAAGAGCAATCAGCCACTTCAAATGAGGTTGTGCAATCAATAACAGCTGTTTCAGACATAGCAAATAGCAATGTTTCTGCTATGAATGAAGCAAACCATGCCGTTACTTTACTTTCACAACAAACTCAGCAACTACAAATACTTGTAGATAGTTTAAAAAATAGTTAGAAAAAAATCTATTAAAGTAAACATTTAAAGCCCGCATTTTTGCGGGCTTTATTTGCAATTATACTATATATTTTCTCTCATATTTTTTTGCACTTTTTATTTTTCTACTTTTATTTTCTTGACAAGTAAGAAAGGCAGGTCTATTTTCGAGATATGAATACTAATAGTACACAAAGCCTTCTTGAAGTAGAAAATCTACGTGTGGCTTTTAACACTTATCCAGTTGTGAACGACATTTCCTTTACTCTAAATAAAAAGGAATGCCTTTGTTTAGTTGGCGAGTCTGGCTGTGGTAAAAGTATGACTTCGCTCGCACTTATGCAACTTTTGCCCTTTCAAGCAAAAATGCAGGCAAGCAAGATACTTTTTGAAGGACAAGATTTGCTAAATCTTTCAAAAAAACAAATGGCAGATTTGCGCGGCAATGCTCTTGCAATGATATTTCAAGATCCAATGTCAGCGTTAAATCCAGTTCTGCGTCTTGGTGATCAAATTGCCGAACCGCTAATCAGGCACAAGAAATTCACTAAAAAGCAAGCATTACTTGAAGCCCAAAGATTGCTAACACAAGTTGGTATAGCCGAAGCAGAAGCAAGACTAGAGGAATACGCACATCAATTTTCAGGCGGTATGCTACAAAGAGTAATGATTGCAATGATGCTGGCTTGCAAACCTTCTTTGCTTATTGCAGATGAGCCAACAACAGCACTTGACGTTGAAACACAAAAACAAATTATTGAATTACTTCGCGAGCTTATGCAAGTTCACGACATGGGACTTCTTTTTATTACCCACGATATGGATATAGCAAAAGAAATGTCTAACTATATTGCTGTTATGTATGCTGGTAAAATAGTTGAACTTGCTCCTAAAAAAGAATTTTTTACAAAAGCTCTGCACCCATATTCACAGGGTTTGCTTGCCTCCATTCCTAATAAAGAAAACAAACATCTTAAAAGGTTACCTACAATTAAAGGCACAGTTCCACATCCAAGTGAAGTAATTTCTGGTTGCAGATTTAAAAATAGATGCCCGCATGCTCATGCCGCATGCGATAACCCACCACCTCTACAAAAAATAGACAACAGGCAAGTGCTTTGTTGGCTAAAACTTGATTAAAATTATGAAGAAAAAAAATTTCCAATACATCGAAGGTTCGCAAGAAGAAGGCGATTATAAAAGCCGTTCACAATTAAAAAGAGAAAGCACGCAAGCTCAAGAAGCAGCTGTGAAATTGCTCAAACTCTCTGCTAACCAATTAAGAGAAGAGGGTTATTCAGAAGAACTTATCGAAGCGATTGCTGAATACCATAAAATTAAATCTAAAGAAGCAAAAAGACGACAAATGCAGTTAGTTGGGAAGATTATGCGTAGCGAGTAGTTCCTAAATTCGTGAACGCGAGTGAACGTAGTGAATGCCGTGAACAGGGGCTTTAGCGAGCGTAGCAAGAATCACGCTTCTTGCAAGCGAGGTTTTGTCCACAGCGTGGCAAAACAAATAGTTTTAAGT
>CAYJHN010000140.1:0-1182 GCA_964369985.1 uncultured Desulfovibrionaceae bacterium
AAGTTGCAAAAATGCCTAGAATTTGGCTTGCTGGTACATTAGTTTTGATGAACTACTCAGCACTTATTTTCCACGGTATGATTACACCTTACCTTACTGAAGCATTTGAACTTAGCGGTTCTGTTGTGGCAATTTTATCTACAGTGCGTACTTACGTTATGATGATGATTGGTGCTATGGTAGCTGGTGTATTAGCTGATAAAATGGGTTCAGTTGTTCGCTTTATGACATTAGGCTTTATTGGTATGGCTATCTTTGGTGTTGGCTATTCATTAATTCCTGCAAATAGAGACTTAGTTTGGGTAATCGTGCTAAACTTTATTGTATTTGGCCTTTGTTTATACAGTGTAAAAGCTCTTTACTTTGCAACAATCGATGAAGTTATGGTTCCAAAGCACTTAGCAGGAACAGCATCAGGTATCATTTCTCTTGTAGGCTATTGTCCTGAAATATTCATGTATGTTTGGGTTGGGCAAATCGTTGATTCAGCAGAAGGTTTAGAAGGTTACTATATTATCTTCAAATTCATCATTGCATTCTCAGTTATCGGCTTTATAAGCGGTTCATTACTAAACTTCCTCAACAAAAAAGCAAAAGCTCAAGCTGGCATTGCTTAAGGAATTTTTATGATATCAGCTATCAACTCAGACTATAATAATGACATTCACAGTTGGGATGAAATCGAAAAGCAAATTCGTAATATTGCGAAAGCCGGTTTCACTCATATTCAATGGGTTCACGACTGGGAAGGTGAATATATTTATAGTCAAAGCGAAATGTATCAAGTACGCGATCTTTTAAAAGAATGTAATCTTATTGCACATTCTATGCACGCTCCAGAAGGCGGGAAAAGAGCGACAAAACGTGCGGTGGGTATCTTCTTTGACAATAGATATAGATTTAAAAACATTAGAAAAGACTACACTTCAACAAACGAATACCTACGTTTAGCTGGTGTTGATCTTATAAAAAATAGAATCGATCTTTGTGCTATTATTGGTGCAAAAGCTATGGTTTTGCATATGCAATTACCTTATAAGATGTTTGAAGAAAGCCCTGAAGCAAAAGAAGAATACTATACACAAGTATGCAAATCTTTTGACGAAATTCAAGGCTATGCAAAAATGGCAGGAGTAAAGATTGCTTTAGAAAATCTAATCTGCACACCAGCTCATCATCAAG
>CAYJHN010000140.1:1192-5490 GCA_964369985.1 uncultured Desulfovibrionaceae bacterium
TGATTTTCTTGGTTTTTGCTACGATTCAGGGCATGCAACCTTACAATGCAGAGACGATTATTACTATTTCCTAAAGAAATATGCTTCTCGTCTTATTCTCACTCACTTGCAAGACACAAATTCAATTACAGACGAACTTGCTCTTGATGACGCGCAAGTGCTTAAGCACGACTTGCATGCAGTGCCATTTTCTGGTGTTTTAGACTGGGATTTGCTTGCTAAACTCATTGCTCAAACTGATATGCCTTTACCAGCAGACTTTGAAGTTGGTATTTCTGCCCAAAGTGACGAAGAAATGGATAAACTTTTAGTAGACTGCCGTGAAAAAGCAGAAAAGTTTAACCAAATGGTGCTTGATTACAAAAATAAAGCATAATAAAAATATAATAAAATAATAAAATACAAAAAATAAAAACCGAATAATTTTACATTATTCGGTTTTTATTTTAGAATAAAATTTAATCTTCTTTATTTAGGCAAAGTTGGCAATAAAACAATAAACAAATCGCCTTGCCATTTTCCTACCTTTTTGCCGAGGCCTGCAAGTCGCACAGGTTTACCAATAACAAAATCTCTTGGTAAGGTTATATCAACAGTACGAGTTTCTTTTGATAAGCCTTGCCCAATTTGTAAACGAAGCCTTGAACCAGGATAAAGCGATGCTATAGGAAAACGAAATTCTAAAGTATCGTCAATTTGTTTTTTAACCCATGACTTCATATAACTTTTTACATTATTTGTCACTTCAGAAGCAGCAGAAGTATTCCAATCTACATTAATGCTCTTGTCTGCAGTTTTTTTTGTACTAGAACTAGCACTAGTTTTCGTGTTTTTACTTTCTTCTTTGTGTAGCGAGGAATAAATATCTTCATACACACGACGAGCAAATGGGTCGTTTAAAATATCACGCATGACCTCTTCTTGTGTTGGAGGAGGCGGAGGAGTTTGAGATTGTGTTGCTTGCTGACTCTTTTGCTCTTGTGCTTTTGCTTGCTCGTTAAAAACTCTTGATTGAGCTTTTGAACCTTCTTTTGCATAAGCAGATTGTGCTTTTTTTCTAGCATCATCAGCTGCCGAAGAACTTGCAGAAGATTTAGCATAAGTGCGTTTATGGCTTTCTGCTTTTTGTTGTGTTTGTTCTGTAGTGTTTTTGCTTTCTTGCTTACTTTCGTTTTTATTTTCGGCACTTGCCTTACTTGTTGAACTAGCTGTAGAACTTGAACTTTGGTCATTTTTTGCCGAAGAACTAGTGCCCGAACTAGTAGAAGTAGAAGATTGTGCCTTTTGGCTTTGCTCTTGATATTTAGAACTTGCCTTTGCCTTTGCGTCTTTTTCTTGATTAAAATACTCAATAAGCAAGATATAGGCTTCATTTAATTTCTGAAATTCGCTTTGTGCTCTTGGATTGTTTGGATTTAAATCAGGATGTAGTTCAAAAGCTCTTTTGCGGTATGCTTTTTTAACTTGGTCAAGATCTGCATGTACTTCTACTTGCAAAATCTTAAAATGTTCTTTTGTTATACGTTTCATAGTTTTTTCCAAACAATAGTCATTAATGTCAAAACTTACATTTTTTATTTTTCTGCTTTAGAAGCAAGAAAAGCAAGAGAGCTAAGTTCTTCTTGTGAATACCTAAGGGCATTTGCTGCACTTTTGTCTTTAAAATCTTTAAGTAAGTTCTGTTCTTTTAGATAAGCAAGACCTTCTTTTTGAAAAGCAGAGTGCTTTGCTTGCACTTGTATACCCTCACAATCGCTCTTTGCCATATCAAGGCTCACATTGTCAAGCATATTTCCTTTAAAGTAAGGCCATGCTCGGCAAATACTTGGCCTTGCAAGATGAATTGTGCAGGATTTTTCTTTTGTGTAAAAAAGGCATTTGAGCTTTGTGCCATCGTCTTGCGAACGCAAAACTCTTTTGCCATTATGAATTACAGTATATTTTTCGTCTAGCTCTTCAATATCACAAGAAAAATATTCTAGCAACCTTGGCAAGTCTACGCTGTCGTCAACAACAATACCATTCTTGCCTTCGCAACACACGCCGCACATAGTGCAATTAAATTCTTGCGGAAAAAATCTGTCATATTCAATTTTCACACATAAATCTTCTACATAAGGCACTTTATGCTCATGCATATACTTGCCAGCTTCTTCTGACTTTATGCCTTCTTGTAGCCAAAAAAGCTTTGGATTAATACCACTTTCTATTGTTTCAACAGCATGGTCATAGCAATATTCAGAAGCTCTAAATAAACAAATTATGTCAATATCTTCATTTCTTTCTTTTAAAGCAAGGGCAAATTCTGGAATACTTTTAAAGGTTTCAAGCCCCCACACATTTTTACGTACAGGGTGAATAGGATACACTTTAAAACCGCGTGCCATCAAATATTTACCAACTCTATCTACAGGTTGGCCTTCTTTGTCTTTTGCTCCAACAATAGCTATGCTTTTTGCATTTTTTAATTTTTCTTTTAAAATATGATCAAACATAATCTCTCCCAATATTGATTCATTTTGGCACAAAGTGCACAAAACTTCGCTCACTTAAACAACTTGCTTCCTAAGTTTCCTTACTTCGCCTACTCTCATTGTTATTTTTTCTCAATCAAAATATTCAAGAATTGCTATAGAGTATTTTCTTGAAAGCCCTGAAGAAATTATTTTAAAAGCAGCTGGGTCAAGTTCGTCATTACTTTCAAAATATTCTCTTGTTTTTGCTTCTAAATCATGAATAACAGCCGCATCATAATAGATATTTTCATTCAATTTTACAATGCTTTTTTTATCAAGCAATAACTTTAAAATCGCTTGAGCTTCTTTTGCACTTATTTCTAATTTTTCCAATATATCTTTCATATTTGGCGGAGTTAGGCTATTTTCGCGCAAAGCTTTTAAAATTGCTGCTTGCACTTTTTCGTCATCTTTTGCGAGGCTGATTTTAAAATTCGGTAAGTGGTATACTTCATTTGTAAAAGAAATTTTTTGAGATTTTTGTAATTTTTCTAAAATATAGAGAGCTAATTTTTGCTTTTCAGTGCTAGAATCTAATTGAATTTCTTTTGACGAAAGCAACATATTTCTTAACATGCCTTGTTTGAGCGGTTCTTTCTTGTGAAAAGCCTCTAAAAGCGAAAGAAATTTATTTTCTAATTCTGTATATGCATTTTTTGCAATATAAGAACGACTTTCCTTATTATAGCATAAAAGCTCATTTTTTGACATTAATGCATTAATATACTTATCTAATTGCTTTGAATGTAGAGAAGTCAGCACTAATAATTCATTAAAGTTTCTGCCAATTTTTCCTGCAAGCTCTATTTGAGCTAAAACAAGCTTTTGCGGATCATTATGATAATATTCTTCTAGATTATTTAATTTTTCAAGCAATTCAGGAGTCAAATCTTTTCTTGAAAGGCTATATTCAATTGGTATCAACACTTTTGCACCAGCTACAGTGCAAAGAGGTGATGAAGAACGCAATACGCAATGATCATTAAAAACGCCTACAAGCTGTTTTTTATTTGTGTCTGTTGAAAAAGCTGGCAAAACATAATGAATTTCAGCAAGGCAAGCTTCGCCCTGTTCAAGCACTTGCCTATCAAGCAAGTATACCTTTGCTAAAATTTCTTTAGATCCATGGTGAAAATGTACTTCTTTTCTGTGGGCAATAGGCTTTGGAGCGGATTTTAAACAATGTAGCTTAACAAGCCATTTTTCTCTTGGAAATAAAGTAGAAGGCTTTGCCAAAACATCGCCTCTTTCAATGTCTTCAAGCGAGCAATTCGCTAAATTCATTGAAATTCTTTTGCCTGCTTCTATTTCTTCTTTCGCTTGCCCATGCGACTGTATTGCTCTTATTCTTGCTTGAGTTTCATTCTTTGGATAAATAGTAAGTTCATCGTTTAAAAGAGCTTTTCCAGCAATGCTTGTGCCTGTAATAACAGTGCCATGCCCCTTCATTGTGAAAACTCTATCTACAGGAAGACGGAAAAGATCACTTTTATTTTCTTTTGTAAGCTCTTTATTTAATTTAAGAATATGTTCTTTTAATTCTGTTAATCCTTTATTTTCTATAGAGGAAACAGGAAAAATTGGAGCATTTTCAAGGCTAGAACCTTTTAAAAAGTCAAGCACATCTTCCCTTGCAAGCTCTAGCATTTCTTCATCAACAGAATCTATCTTTGTAAGAGCAACTAAGCCATTCTTAATACCAAGAAGCGTACAAATTTCTAAATGCTCTCTTGTTTGTGGCATAACGCCTTCATCTGCAGCAATAACAAGCATTACAGCATC
>CAYJHN010000141.1:0-5432 GCA_964369985.1 uncultured Desulfovibrionaceae bacterium
AAAAAAATGAAAATGAAAATAAAATTTTTATCGAAAGTCTCTTTTTTCCTCAAAAAAATCTTTGAGTAATTTTGTGCTTTCTTCTTCTAAAATTCCGCTCATAAACCATGGCTTAGGCGATTTTAGGGGCAATTCAGCTCCATCTATTAATGAACACACAGCCCCGATTTCCTTATCTCTTGCAGCAAAGATAATGCCTTCGATTCTTGCTTCTCGCAAAGCCCCTAAACACATAATACAAGGTTCGAGAGTGACTATTAAGTAGGCATTCAACACACGGAAATTATTTACTTTTTTTGCTGCCTCTCTTAAGGCAAGAATTTCAGCATGTGCTGTTGGGTCATTTAGTTTTCTTGTGAGGTTATGTGCTGTTGCTAAGATTTCACCTTCTTTATTCACAATAACAGCACCAACGGGCACTTCATCTTCAAAAAAAGCTTTTTTTGCTTCTTCTAAAGCAATGTGCATAAGAGATTGCCAAGTATGCCCTCGGGGAGCACTTGGAATAATTTGCATTTTTTTTTCTTTACTGTTTGAATACATAGCAATTATGCAGAGTAAACTAAGCTATCTCTTTTGTTTTTTGCAACAATTTCAAATGCTTCTTCTGGTGTATCCACGAGGTAGCAATTATCAAATTCGTATTCGCATAGATATTGTTCAGAAATCAAACGTTCTTTCACCCATATAAAAAAGCCTTGCCAAAAAGCTTTATCGATAAATATAACAGGTGCTTTTTCTAGTTTTTTTGTTTGAATGTGCACAAAAAATTCTGTGAGTTCGTCTAAAGTTCCCATACCGCCAGGGGCAAAAATAAAGGCTTCAGAATATTTCATAAAGATTAATTTTCGTATAGCAAAATAATTAAAGCTTAAAAGCACGTCGATATAGTTATTCGCTTTCTCTTCAAATTCAGGTATATCAATATGCAAACCAATTGAAAGTGCTCCAGCTTCTTTTGCACCTTGATTTGCTGCTGCCATAATACCATCGCCGCCGCCAGTAATAATACCGTAATTATTTTTCCCGAATAAATACGCTGTCTTGCGTGCTAGTTCGTAATGTGGATGATCAACAGCAGTTCTTGCTGAACCAAGTATTGAAACACAGTTTTTCAGATCTTTTAAAGCAAGTTGTGCTGTTTTTAATTCTTTATCCATAATATTATAATCTAAGTTCATAAAAATCCTTAGCATCTTGTTTATTATATTTCTTGTAATTGGGAAGTATGCTTGTGTTTTGGCTTTATGTCAAGTTTTACATTACTTGACAGCATACGAAGAAGACTTTATTCTCTCTAGATAAATAAAATATAAAAGAGCATAAACAACTAATATGAAACTTATTTCTGGCTACCTCGGCGGTAGAATTTTAAAAACTTCTGAAGGCAAAGGCTATAGGCCTGCAATGGGAAAAGTGCGTGAAGCTCTTTTCTCTATGCTCGAATCTTATGGAATTAATTGGAGAAAGACCTCCGTACTAGATGTTTATGCTGGCACTGGCTCACTTGCCTTTGAAGCAATCAGTAGAGGTGCTGTTAAAGCACATTTTATTGAAATAGATAAAAGTGCTGTAGATTGCCTTGCTTATAATATTAAAAATCTTGGCATTGAAGATCAATGTCAAATATTGAAAAACGACGCCTCAAAAATTTTAGCTCGTGAGCCAAATCAAGCTTATAATCTTGTCTTTGTTGACCCACCCTACGGCGAAAAAAGATTCTTGCCAACATTAAAGAATATATTAAAAAACAACTGGCTTGAAGACAATGCCTATTTTGTTGCAGAAATAGAAGCAGGCTTGAAATTTGGCACTGAATTCGACACTTTAGAACTCATTGCTGACCGTTCTTACGGACAAACTCGTATTCTTATCTGGAAAAAAATTCCTCAAAATACTTCACAAACAACTCAAAATACAGAAGAAGAAAACAATGCCTAAAGAAGACACTCTCGCCATATACGCCGGCACCTTCGACCCGCTCACCTCAGGCCATGTAAGTATTATAAGACGTGCTTGCACACTTTTTGATAGAGTTATTATTGCCGTTGCTAAAGATACTGGAAAAAATACGCTCTTCTCACTTGAAGAAAGAGTTGAGCTTGCAAAGCAATCTTTTGAGAATAATCCAGCTGTTGACGTCGAACCTTTTGACGGCCTCTTAGTTGAATACGCAAAATCAAAGGATTCACAGATACTTGTACGTGGCTTACGAGCCGTATCAGATTTTGATTACGAACTGCAAGCAGCTCTTATGAATAGAAAATTAGCACCACAAATTGAAACCGTCTTTCTTATGGCTTCATTGCAATGGATGTATATTAGCTCAACAATTGTAAGAAATGCTTCATCACTTGGCGGTAATGTGCACGACATGGTACCAAAACCCGTACTCGAAGCATTAAGAAAAAAATTCAATCATCCAGAAGACTGGAGTTCACAAACTTGTGAATTATAAGAATAGTTTTTTTTAAAAAATAGAAAAATTTGAGAGGGTGAAAGCTTGCTTTTTTGAAAAAACAAGCTTTCACCCTCTCAAAAAATTTAAAAACAATTCATTACAGAAGACAAGTCTATTTCATAAAAAACAAACTATTCTAAAGTTAATTCAGCTCGCTTCGCTTCTAATATATTGATTCTTTCTTCAAGAGCTCCCAATTCTTCCATAGTAGCTTCGACATCTTTTTCTATTTGGTGAAATTCTTTAAGCAATTCCGTCATCTTAGTTGAATCTGCTATCACGTCTGAATCGCTCAGCATATTCTCTATTTCTTGCTGTCTTGAAATCACTTTTTCAAAAGCTTTCTCTTTCTTTGTATAGTCTTCCTGTAAAGGCTTTAATTCTTTATAAATTCTATTTCTTTCTTCCGCTTGTTCACGCTTCAATTTCTTCATATCTTCACGCGATAAGTTGGCAGACGGGCTTTCTTCTTTTTGTGCTGCATGTATCTGAGCATTCTTTATTGTGAGTTTTGCTTTTCGTTCTGTATAATATTCTTCAAAACCCATTTCAAAAAATTCTAAACCTTTATCAGACATTTCCCAAACTTCGTCAGCTACTTCAGATAATAAATACCTATCGTGAGCAACTAAAAGCAAGGTTCCATCGTAAGAATCAAGAGCTTCAACAAGTGCTTGTCTTGATTCAATATCTAAATGGTTTGTAGGTTCATCCATTATAAGAATATTTGCCCTTGATAAAAAGAGCAAGGCAAGGGCTAGTCTGGTTTTTTCACCGCCTGATAAAGACTTGATCAATCTTTCAAAATAAGTGTGCCCTAACATAAAAAGCCCAAGCACAGACATGAGTTCTTCTTCTGTTGTATGTGGGTCAGCTAATCTTCTAATTTCACCTAAAACATTGCCATCTTTGTTAAATATATCATGCTGATGCTGTGAAAAATAGCCTAATTTTGCTTGCGAGGCAAAAGCCATAGAACCAGATTTTTTTTCTAATGCATTTGCTAAAATTTTGAGTAAGGTAGATTTTCCTGAACCATTGTGCCCAACTAAAGCAACTTTTTGCCCTCTGAACAAAGAAAAAGTCAGTGGATTCCATACCTTTGTACCATCTTCAAAGGAAAAAGCCAAATCAGCAACACTCAAAACCAACTTTTCACACTTTGCAGCTTGCGGAAAAGCAAAAGAAAGTTCACGTCTTTTGTTTTCAGGTCTGTAGTCTTCTAATTCTTTGGAAAGTTTTTGTACCATCTTTAATTTTGAATTTGCTTGCCTTGCTTTTGAGGCTTTTGCACCAAAGCGGCGTACGAAATCCATTTTCTTATCAAGCTCTTCTGAAATTCTTTTAGATTCTCTTTCTTTTTGCTCTTCAATCTCTTCTTGAATAAGTAAAAATTTTGTATAGGAAGTTTTTCTAAATAATGGTTTTGAAGCACCTAAATAGAGAACATGACTACCTATTTTATCCATGAAATACCTATCATGGGCAACAAAAATAAGCACGCCTTTATAGGCAAGCAAGAAAGCTTCAAGCCACTCTACTGCGTCCATGTCAAGATGGTTTGTTGGTTCGTCGAGTAGCAAAACATCTGCCCCAGCAACAAGAACACGAGCAAGCTTTGCTCTTTCTCGCCAGCCACCAGAAAGTTCCTTCATTTGCTTATGCCATTTGTCTTCTGAAAAGCCTAAACCAGAAAGCACTTCCTGTGCTTTTTGTTCTGGATTATAACCGTATTTTGCTTCAATATCATGTTGTTTTTCAATGAGTTGTTTTATTTTTTGCTCATTATTTTCTGTGTGTGCTTGATCCCATTCTTGCCAAAAATCATGCCAGTCTGGCAAAACATCAAGCACCCAATCAAGCAGATTTAGCTCTAAGGTTTCTTCGTTTAGTGATTGCTCAACATAGCCTATTCTACAGCCTTTTGCAAAAATTACCTTACCTGCATCTGGCGAATCTATACCAGCAATAATTCTAATTAAAGTTGACTTACCGCAACCATTTGGCCCGCAAATAGCAAGACGCATGCCTGCAACAATATCAAGGGAAAAATCGCTTAAAATATCGTTATTTCCGTAAGATTTATAAAGATTTTGTAGTATAACATTCATATATATTACTCACATGGCTCAGTTGAATCTCTGCTTTCATCACAATAAGATTCAACATTTAAATTTAAAATTTGATCAAGCGCACTTTGCTTATTTGTTTGCTTTTCATTTTGTTGTTCTTGCATTTTATTTGTCAAATCGCCTAAAGCGTCTAAAGGACTTGTAGGATTTGTAGGATTTGAAGGCGAAAGAACATTTGCTTCTTCGTCAGCAGATACTGTCTTTTTATTCAAAAAACCAGGAACACCAGTATATTCAATAAATGGAATTTTTGTTGTTCCAGCTGAATTTAGACGAGATTGATTGATTAAAAGTAAGCTTTGCAAATAAAAATTTGAAAGAATATCTGTAAAAGAAGCCACTTTTGGATTTGCCGTTGTTTTTTCTAAAGCAAGTTTTAGAGAATCTCCTTCATTAATATATTCTAGCATTTGTGCAACTTTTGCTATATCCTCACTTGATTCTGCAACAGGTAGCCATGCGATATTATTTGAATTTGTTGTTTCTCTTTCACCTAAAAGTTCAACTAATGAAGAACATGCTGTACACGATGGTGAAAAATACACGCGCATTGTAGCGTCTAATGGGTTTTCAATAAGTGCTTCATTTTTATAAATAACAAAGGGCTGTACAGCATTTTTTACTAAAGCGCCCACATTTACCACAAAAAGCAAAGCCCAAAAAGCAATAAGTAGAAATACAAAATTATTTTCAAAACGTGCTTTATAAGCCGTTAGGGTTACAAGAGAAAGAATAAGAGCGATAACAAGACAAGAAAAACAAGGAGCTGTGATGAGCATAAGACATAAAAGCACTATGTCGCAAACAAGGCCTATAGCACAAAAAACAAAGATGATAAG
>CAYJHN010000142.1:0-457 GCA_964369985.1 uncultured Desulfovibrionaceae bacterium
AGGGGAGTTTGAGGGGAAAAACCTCACTTTTCAAAGTGTGGTTTTTCCCCTCAAATTAAACTTTTTTAATACTTAGCTTCAATCTCAGCACCAGCTGCTTCAACATCTGTGATGAATTTTGCACGCACATCTTTAAGTTTTTGTGTCAAAGAAGGATCTTGTAAAGCAAGGATTTGTGCTGCTAAATATGCAGCATTCTTAGCACCTGCTTTATCAAGTGCAACAGTTGCAACAGGGAATCCTGGAGGCATTTGTAAGGTAGCAAGTAAGGCATCCATACCATTTAAAGCAGAAGCGTTTACTGGAATACCGATAACTGGTTTCAAAGTGTGTGCTGCAACAACGCCAGCTAAATGTGCTGCCATGCCAGCTGCACAGATGTAAACTTGACAGCCTTCATCTTCGAGTTTTTTGATAAGATTTTGTGTTCTTTCTGGTGTTCTGTGTGCTGAGCTTA
>CAYJHN010000142.1:467-5346 GCA_964369985.1 uncultured Desulfovibrionaceae bacterium
TGATGATTTTTTCATCAGAGGCAGAACCAATAAAAATAGCTACTTTTGTCATATTAAATCCTTTTGTGTAATGTATTGGATTATTCTAGCTTAAAAAGAAAAAGAATCAAGCTTTAATAAAAGTGAATAAGTGTGTGTAATTATAAAATTTTTATTTATTTAAAAAACTATAGCTATACTTTATCTTCTAATCATGCTAAGCAGAAAGATAGGAAGAAATACTATTTTATTAAAGGTGGAATTATGCAGAAAAATATTATTTATATAGCGGCCTGTGTTTTTACGCGAGAGCATGCAGATTTGAGTATGAAGATACAAGATTATATAAAAAATAGATTTAATGCTGAAATTATAAGATGTTGTGTAGAAAATTATAATGTGGGTGAATTTGAAGAAAGCATTAAAGCTGAGCATAGAAATACATGGAAATCAACAAGGCAGTATAAGACTTTTAGCAAAGATGATGTAATGCTATGCACTTGCCATAATTGTGCAGCAATTTTTGAAGAAACACAGCCTGAAATTGAAAGAATGTCACTTTGGGAATTGATTTTACAAGATACTGAATTTGTCTATAAAGATATGAAAGGAGAAAAAATTACCTTGCAAGATTGCTGGCGTTCATACGATAATGCAAAAGAGCAAGAGGCAGTGCGTTCGATATTAAAAAAAATGAATATAGAAATAGTTGAACTAGAAGAAAATAAAGAAAAAACGCAGTTTTGCGGAATTTCTACCTTGCAAGCATCTCCAAAAAGAAATTTGAGAATGGCACCAATACGCTTTGTTGAAAATGCAAAAGGAAAATTCATTCCACATAGCGAAGAAGAAAAATTAGCAGCAATGCAAGAATACAGTAAGAAAATTAATACTGATAAAGTAATATCTTATTGTCATTATTGCCATAAAGGCTTAACAATGACAAATAAAGAAGCCTTGCTCTTGGGTGAACTTTTATTTGGATAGAATGTTTTTTAAATATATTTCAACGACACTATAAAGGGAAAGCAGATTATCAAATAATTTTCATTATTTAAAATGTGCTTTCCCCTAAAAAAATAAAAAATTAAGAAACTAAGATAATAAAATACTATTCAAATCGAGTAATCTTTAAAATCATAGGTACATCAACTGGCATATCACCATGTTCGCCAACAGCCTTTGTTTTAAGCTTACGAATTTTTGTAAGAGTTTCTTCGCCGTCAACAAGTTCACCAAAAACGCAGTAGCCGAAATTTTCATCACTTGTGTCAACATGATCAAGATCTTCGTTGTCTTCAAGGTTTATGTAGAATTGTGCTGTTGCGGAATGAGGTTCAGAAGTACGAGCCATTGCAATGGTATTTTTTAGGTTTTTCACCATATTCGTAGCTTCATTTTCTATTGGAGCTTTTGTTGGTTTTTCGTCCAAACGAATACCATAACCGCCACCTTGAATCATAAAGTCATTGATAACTCTGTGAAAAATAGTGTCTTCATAAAATTCTTCATCAACATAAGACATAAAGTTTGCAACAGTTTTTGGTGCTTTATCGTCATAAAGTTCAAAAAGCATTTCGCCTGATGTTGTTTCGATTAAAATCATTGTTCCCATAATATATTCCTTTTATTTATTTTTCGCTATATTTTATTGTGAAATCGCTGGCATGCGGGTAAAGCAAAAGTCCATATATATCACTGATACCCAGCACTTTACCTGAATTTAGATTAATTTCAAGCCTGCCTTTGTGTTGAAATAATTTTTGTAATTGTGTATAGAATTGAGTTTTTGGCATGTAAGAAAATATTTTTTGCTTGGCATTATAGATACTTAGATTATATTCTTGCATATAGCTATTTAAATATCTTGCAATAAAATCTTTGTCGTCAAAAATAAAATCTGCTTGTATAAGAAGAATACCAAAGAAATAATCTGGCTTATCTAAAATTGTGTAAACATCTTCTGGCAGTATAAAATTTAAAGCCAAAGTTGATGAAAATAATTCTTTGTTTGAAAGCGAAAGTGAAATTGTGGCTTCTTTTAAAGAATTTGCAAGTGTATAATCAAAATCAATATCGAGACTAAAGCCTTGAAAAATAACTTTCTTTAAGTCTTTTTCGTCTTTGTAATTATATATGCCTACACTTTTTTTGTAAAAATCATATAAATCTTGGCTTATGTAGAAATTTCTAAATTTAGCTTTTAAAGCGTGTATAGAGGGTATTGCTAGGGATGAACTTAAAGAATCAAATTGTATGATTTTTTTTTCGTTTACTTGATAGGTCAAATTGTTGATTTCTATTTCTTGTTGTAAGTCAGAATTTTGTTCATCATTTTGATTTTGAAGGAGATTTTCTTTCTTTAAAAAAGATGTCAAGTCAAGATCTTGTATGTTTTGAAAATTATTACATACAAGTTTTTCTAGCTTTAGCTCACTTTCTTCTTGTTTTGCAAAATCTTTATATTTGATATTTAATGCATTAACTGTGATGTCTTGATAGTGTTTTTCTGCAAAAGATTTTGAGATAATTGTAAAATTCTCAAGCAGAACATTGCTTTCACCTTTATTTGAAAAAAAGCTAAAATTTGCTTTTTCCACATGCATATTTTTTATAGAAGAAGCAGACAATAAGTGAATTAAATCTGCTTTGCTCGTTTTTTCAGAAAATAATGTGCTGAAAAAATGAGTGAAATTTTCGCTTACTATTCTGTCTTCATCATAATAACTTTCAAGGCTGAAAATACCAAGATTCTTATGAAAATAGCGAATATTTTCTATTTGCAAAGAGCTATAAAGTAAAGCTTCATTCTTGCTATTGCCT
Source organism: uncultured Desulfovibrionaceae bacterium (assembly GCA_964369985.1). Lineage (GTDB taxonomy): Bacteria > Desulfobacterota > Desulfovibrionia > Desulfovibrionales > Desulfovibrionaceae > CAYJAZ01. Next base: position 3,270 of record CAYJHN010000142.1, read on the forward strand.
ACATTATCAATAGTATTAATTGTATTAGGCGAAAGATTCTTTATTTTAAGCCAATCTATTTCTAATTTACTTTCTAGTTTTTCTTCAATTATTTGAATGTTTTCAAGAGTATAGCTTTTGTCAAAAAAGCTATATGAAATAAGAGCTATTTGTTGATTTAGATGAGGCGCAAAAGTTTGAAGTTGATTTCTTAATGATTTTGCAAGTGTATACTCATAGGCTTGCAAGGCAAGAAATGCAAGCAAGGGTAAGAGAAAAAGAAAATTTATAATCAGCCTGTGAAAAGGATTTTTAGGTTTTTTCGTGTAGGCTTGTTTGTCAGGCATAACTTTTCCCATAAAAAAAGAAAATAGCGTGTGTACACTATTTTCTTTCATATTTTATAATACTTGATTTAAGAATTGCTGTAGACGTGGATGCTGTGGATTATCAAAGATTTCTTGTGGTGTGCCAGTTTCGATAATTTGCCCATGATCCATAAAGATGATTCTGTCGGCAACTTCTCGTGCAAAACCCATTTCGTGGGTTACAACAACCATTGTCATACCTTCGTTTGCAAGATTTACCATAACATCAAGCACTTCACCAACCATTTCAGGATCGAGTGCTGAAGTTGGTTCGTCAAAAAGCATAATTTCTGGCTGCATAGCTAAGGCTCTTGCAATAGCAACTCTTTGTTGCTGACCGCCTGAAAGCATTGATGGATAGACATTAATCTTGTCAGATAGGCCAACTTTCTTTAGTAGCTTTAAAGCAATTTCTTCTGCTTCTTTTGTGCTTTTCTTTTTCAACTTCATAGGTGCAATTGTAAGGTTTTTTAGCACAGTCATGTGTGGGAATAAGTTGAATGATTGAAAAACCATGCCTAGCCCTTGACGCATTTTGTTAATATCGTGACTTTCATCAGCAATATCAATGCCATTGATGAAAATATTACCTTGATTTATGCTTTCAAGTTGGTTGATTGTTCTAAGTGCAGTTGATTTGCCAGATCCAGAAGGTCCAATAATAACAACCTTTTCGCCCTGATGCACATCAAGAGAAAAATCTTGCAAGGCAACAAGAGTGCCAAAAACTTTCCACACATTATTAATTGAAATTGCTATATTTGTATCATCATGTTCTACTGTCATGTTTTCACTCGCATTTATGTTATTTTGAAGGCTGTTTTGTGTAGGATTAGCGTTGGTCTCTGTCATATTTTGACAAACCTCCCTCAAGATTACTTACTGCTTTTGAAAGTAAAAGTGTAATGATTAAATAAACTAAAGCTATAACAGTATAAGTTTCAAAATATTCAAAAGTTTGTGCTGCATATTCTCTACCACGGCGTAAAAGATCGGCAACAGCAATGATAGACACAAGTGAAGTATCTTTGAGCATTGCAATACATTCGTTACCAACTGGCGGCAAGATTGTACGCATAGCTTGAGGTAAAACGACTAATGTCATTGTTTGAAATCTGTTAAATCCAAGTGAACGTGAGGCTTCTGTTTGTCCTTTTGAAACAGCTAAAATGCCTGCTCTGAAAACTTCACCCATGTAAGCGCCGTAACAGCAAGAAAGCGAGACAACAGCTGAAACAAGTGGTGAAACTTGGAAAATAGCACCAAGTGCGTAATAAATATAGAAAAGTTGCATTAATAAAGGCACACCACGAATTACTTCTACATAGGTAGAAGCAAGGAGGTTTATGGCTTTATTTCGTGAAAGTTTTCCTAAACCAGTAAGTAAACCAATTGGAATTGCTATACTAATAGATAAAATAGTTACTTCAAAAGTAACAAGTAAACCGTCTGGCACGAATTTCATAACATTCCAATATGGATCTGGCTTGAGCACACATAAAGCAATAAGTGTGCCCACAGCAAACACAAAGGCAATATTCCAAGCTTGAAACAAAGATTTATTCGATGGATCAGGTATGGAAGCTCCTTCTGTGAGAATATAAGGAACATTAATTTTTTCGTTTAAAGGGTCGACTTCTTTTTTTTCTTCCATCATTGTATAACAATTACTGTGATTTATTTAATAAATTATTTTAAAATTAACTAATTAGTTAAACCATTTTTTTAAA
>CAYJHN010000143.1:0-5319 GCA_964369985.1 uncultured Desulfovibrionaceae bacterium
CAATTCTAAGAGCATAATCTTCTTCCGAATATGCTTTTGAACTTAATAATACAAAAAAAAGCAAAGAAAAAAATATGCTTATAGATATGTGAGATGCTTTTTTCATAGTAGTTCCATTATGTTATAAATACGAAAGGACTTTTTTTACAAAATTTTGTGTTTCTTTAAAAGGAGGAATGCCATTATATTTCATCACATTACCAGGTCCCGCATTATAGGCTGCTAAAGCAAGATTTAAGTCTTTAAAGCGAGCAATTTGCTCTTTGAGATATCTTGTGCCGGCATCTACATTTTTTGAAGCATTAAAAGGTTCGTCAAGGCCAAGATCTTGCGCTGTTTCGGGCATTATTTGCATAGCGCCTTGTGCTCCAACATGTGAAACAGCATCTGCAATAAAATTTGATTCAGTGCGTATTACAGCAGATATAAGCTTTTCTGGAATACCGTGTTTTTGGCTAGCAATACGAATTATTTGTTTCCAGTTTATATCTTTGTTGTCGATTTCTTTATAGTTTCTAAAATTCACCATACGTGGGTGAAGCAACATTTTAGCGTGTGGCGAAAGTGCGTACACGTCCATAGTATCTATAAGATTTTCTTGTTTTAAGGTGTTTTGCGGTTTTTTTATATAGCCTTCACCAGCTCTGTAGTGTGGAGTTACTTTTGAAGCATCTTTGTATTCAACACTACTTTCTTGCATAAGTATTTGAGCATGTAGCTCAAAACTTAAGCAAAAAATATAAAAAAACAAAAAGCAAAAATATTTTATCATTGTGCAGCAAAAAAGAGTTCAACAATATTTGAGTTATCTTCATCACAATAGCATTGATGATTTGAAACAGCTTTAACTAAATGTATTCCAAGTCCGCCAATTGGTCTGTCGTCGATATCTAGACTTAAATCTGGCTGGCTAGCGTCTTCAAATGGATCAAATTGCTTTCCCCAATCCTTGAGCCAAATAGCGTAATAAGGCTGATTATCAAAGCGGACTTTCCGCACACCAAGCTGTACTGGCTTATCTTGTGTGTCATCAAGGTCTTTATAAGCGTAATTTATAATATTGACAATGATTTCTTCTAGGGCAAGCTCAATCATTGAGATTTTTGGATGAGAATCACCTAAGTGCTCATGCAAAAAATCTGTAGCAAGGCTCATATTTTCTATCTTCGCTTCAAAGGTTATATACGGCATACATTGTCCTTTAATGTACTTAATTATTCTTTAATTGACAAAAGGGCTTCGTTTTGAGTAGGGAAAATAGAGAGCATAGATGTAAAGCCAGAAACCTTGAAAACTTCATTAACCATAGATTGTAAAGCACAAAAACATATTGTTCCATTTTGTTGCTTAATAAGTTTTACTATTGTAAGAACGCCTCTAAGGCCAGCTGAGCTGATATATTCTAAGCCTTCAAGGTTTATAAGCAATTTTGTTTTTCCTGCTTGTATAAGTGTTTTACATTCTGTTTCAAATTCGATATTTGTTGTTGCGTCCATTCTTCCAACAACAGAAACAACTACTACATTATTTTCTTCTACACTTGTGATTTGCATAATCAATCCCCAAAAAATTCAATTTTATTTGTCTTGCTAATTTATTTACTTAAATTTTATAACTAAGTAAAAGTCCTTGACTTATTTTGAGCCAACCTTCTAATGTTACGAATAAAAGCAGTTTGAAAGGTAGTGAAATTGTCATAGGAGACACCATCATCATACCCATTGCAAGCAAGATATTTGATATAATAAGGTCAATCGCAACAAAAGGCAAGTAAAGTAAGAAACCAATTTGAAATGCTTTTGTAAGTTCGGTTATACTAAAGGCAGGAACAAGAATAAAGAAGTTATCTGGACGTATTGTATCGTGTTTATCAGCTGGCCAAATTCTCTTTGCTGTGTTCATAAAGGCTTGCAAGGTGTTTTTATCAGTGTTTGCAGTTAAAAACTCTCGCAGTGGGCCTGAAATATTTTCAGCTACTTGAATCATTTCTGTAATTGAAGGCTGTGTTGTAACTTGCTGCTCAGCTAAAAGTTCTAGGGTGTCGCTTGCAATTGGAGCCATAATAAAGATAGTAAAGATGATTGCAAGACCATTTAAAGCCATTGCAGGTGGTATTTGTTGCACACCAAGAGCGTTACGCATTAAACTTGTGACAACAACAATCTTTACATATGATGTTACCATCATAAGCATAAAAGGCGCTAGTCCAAGTACTGCAAGCCCGCCAATAAGTAAAAGAGGAGATACATTTGCCATAATAAATCTTTATTTAACGAATATTTCAGTTAATTGTAAGCCGTATTTGCCTTCAATTTCTACAATACGAGCTTTTGCAAAAGCAGTATCAGACACAACTAATGTAACTGGTTGTAAAGGATCAGAATCTAAAAGTAAGTTTGAGCCAACTGAAAGGTTTTCAAGCTCTGCTATAGTCATAGTGCGTCTTTCTAGTTCAAAAGAAACCTTCATTTTGATATCTGCAAAATTTGTTGTAACTTTTGCTTGAGATTGAGCTGTTTCTTCTTGAATAACGGGTGCATCAGCATTTTCTTGTATCATTTCTTCTTGAAGATCTTCTTGCATTGCTTGATCTTGGTCAATTAATTCTTCGCTCATTGAAATATCCTGTGTTAAATTATAGTTTTGTGAAAATATTAAAGAATTTTTTTCTAAAGTACATAAAAAAGCAGGTAATTGATTGTATTCATTCATTCCAAGAGGGTAAAAGAGAGCAGTTTTTTCTTGGCCTAAATGGCTTAATGAATCAACTAATAAGACATCACCTTCTTCAAGATCTCTTAATTCTTGAATACTTAGCTCCATTGAACCAACTTCAACAGTGCATGGCACTAAAGTGTTTGAAATATCAATCTTTTCAGTTGGTAAAGAAGTAAGAATAGGAATTATTTGTTCAATACAGATTTTTGGTAAGTGAAAAACTAGAGGGATTTGAACGGAATTTACACAAAAAGCAAAGGAAAAAGGATAAAGATTTTCCTTTGCTTTAGTAGTTTCTTCTTTATCAATTTCTGTAAGAAAAGTGATAGGCGTGTTAATTATTTCTGCAAATTTATTCATTATATCTTCAAAAATATATTGAGCAAGAGCTTGTTGTAACTCTCTAGGAAGATTTGCATAATTTTTGATAGCCTTTGTATCAGAATGTAGAGAAAGAAAAGAAAGGTCTGAAAAGTCGACTACTGCTCTTTGGCTGAGAATTCTTAAATTGAGTGAAATACTAGGTGTAAATGTAGGACTATCTGGTAGATAGTGTAAACTACAATCACTTGAATTAATATTAAAATCTAAAGATTTTAAGTGACTAATCAATGTGTTGTGAAAAACAGCTTCGATGGTAGAATATTTTTTCTTCATTTTTCATTTCTTTGCTAAAGTGTTAATAAATAAGCTTAAATTTAATAGATTTAAGCTTATGAATATATTTTATGCTTCTAATTCTTCTTCAGGAACATATTCTCTCTTACCACGAGATTCGCCTTGTGGATCATGTCTTTGTTGGGTCACTTCAACACGCACATTGCTATTTTGTGTTTCTAAAGTAGATTTTAGAGCATCTTGAGCTGCTACAAGTGTTTGGAAAGAATTAGCATTGCTAGTTTCAAAACGTACAGTAAGAATATTATCTACAGATTTGTTGATAATAATTTCAGTGCCAGCCAAAGCTTTATCGCTTAATGTTAAGCGTACTTCTTTTGAGCCATCATTATGTGTTGCAACTAAAATTCTATCAGCGAGCTCTTGAATTTTTGTTGCATCAAATTGAGGTCTGTCTACATTATTTGATGCTTGAACAGTGTAGTTTGCATTTGTTGCAGAACTTTGATTGAGCGAGGCATAAAGATTATCAGCATTAGGCATGCCGTCGTTTTTTTGAAGATCTTTATCTTTAGGATTAAATGCCTGAGCATCTTTTTGATTGAAAATTTGTGTATCTTTATTATTAAAAGCTTGTGTGTCTTTTTGTGTAAAAGCTTGAGTGTCTTTTTGTGTAAATGCTTGTTCAGGCATTAATTTTGAATTTTCACTAAATTGAGGTTTGAACTGTGAAAGATCTTGCTCTTTGCCAGAAAACTTTGCAAGTTTAGGATTATTTCCTTCACCAGCAGATAAAATGCCAGATTTGTTGGCAAGCATTTTTTCGCTTTTCTTTAAAAGTGCGATAGCAGCAGGATCATTTCTCTTGCTATTTAATAATTTATTAAAATCCTTTATACTTTGATTTTCTGGATTTGTAGCTTGTTGAATTTGTTGGTTTTGTTGAACTTGTTGACTTTGTGAACTTTGCTCAGTATTTGCATTTACTTGTTGTGTATTTGGATTAATACTCGACATAACAATTCTCCTTTTGTGACAATTTTTTTGTAGTCTAACTAGATAAGCAAAATATGTGCCATTTATATATTTTATTTATAATTATATTAATTATAGCCTTATTAGTCAAGCTCTTTTATACCACTAAATTCTTCCATTTCAAGATCTTCTATTCTTTCAGCTTCTTTTTTCTGAATTTCTGTCCAAATTTCCTTATGTTTTTCAATTTTTGCAGCTTCTTTTCTTGCAAAGCTCACTGCTTCTCTTGCTTTATCTACACTTTCTTGGCATCTTGCAATTTCAATTTTTTGCTGTTCTACCTTTTGTTCACGTATGACTAAGCCATCGTCAATAAGTGCAAGTTGAGATTTTACATTATCGAAATCTTGTAAGACACAGCTTTTGCCCATTATTTTATTGTATTCTGCATCTACAAGTTCAGGCATTGAGAGCTTATATCTCTCTGCTTCTTCTTGAAGTGGTTTTAAATGTTCGATTTCTTGCCTTAATTTCTTTTCTTCTTTAATAAGATTAGCCTTTGCATTTTCTTCACGGTAAACACGTAATGTAAGAAGAGCAGCTAAAGGATACAACATTATTGAACAACCTCTAATAAGGCTTTTAGGGCATCATCAAAGTTAGATCTTTCATCAAGCCCTTGTTTTAGATAATCATTCACTGCTTTTACCTTATCAAGGGCAAAGTCAGCTTCTTGATCAGAACCTCTTTTGTATTCGCCAATTTGAACAAGTAGTTCAACTTCAGCGTATTTTGCGAGAATTTTTCTTAATTTTTGTGCTGCCTGCTTATGTTCTTTATCTGCTATTGCATTCATAACACGGCTTACGCTTGCTTGTATGTCAATAGCTGGATAATGGTTGGCAGCAGCAAGTTTACGCGAGAGAATAATGTGACCATCAAGAATAGAACGAGTTTCATCGGCAATTGGTTCTGTCATGTCATCGCCTTCTACCAATACGGTATAAA
>CAYJHN010000144.1:0-5315 GCA_964369985.1 uncultured Desulfovibrionaceae bacterium
CTGAAGAAGTTCGTGCAGATAATGCTTATAATGATACTGATGATCTTATTGCTCCTGAAATTACAGGCCATGAAGGCGGTAATTACGAAGACGTAGCTTACGATAATTCTGATAATACAGTAAAAGTAAGTGACGATGCTGACACAACAACAATAAAAATCATAGCTCCTGATAATGTTGATGAAAATGCAACAAGTGTAGAATATACTATTGAAGTAGATAATGCACCTGAAACAGATTTAGTTATTGAACTTAGCAATGGCGAAAAAGTAACCATTAAAGCTGGTGAAACGAGTGCTACATTTACTGAAGAAGTTCGTGCAGATAATGCTTATAATGATACTGATGATCTTATTGCTCCAACAATTACAGGACATGAAGGTGGTAATTACGAAGACGTAGCTTATGATAATTCTGATAATACAGTAAAAGTAAGTGACGATGCTGATACAACTACTTTAACAATAAACACAGATCAAAATGTAGCTGAAGAAGGCGATACATTAAACTTTACATTAAATCTTACAGATAAAGATGGTAAACCAGTTACAGCGCAAACTGACATGACAGTGACTATTACTATTGACAATGTAGAAAAAGAAGTTGAAATCAAAGCAGGCCAATCTTCTGTAAGTTTTGAAACAACAGCAACAGAACAAACTGATGGCGAAATAAATGTTGAAATTGATAGCGCTACTGGCGGAAACTTTGAAAATCTAGAAATTGATGACACTGCTATTGAAACAACAGTTGAAAATGCAAGCATTACTGTTGATGAAGAAGGTTTAGCTAATGGCACAAACGATAGCGCATCTTCTGAAACTGCAATCTGGGAAATTCCTGCTGGTTATGAAATTGTTGGCACAGACGCAAATGGCAATCCATACATTCTTGGCAAAGATGAAAACGGTAATCTCAAAGTTAGCTTGGATGAGAATGTTACTCACACAACACAAGGCGCTAACGACACAGTAACTCGTCCAAACAGTGTTACAGTAACTCTTGAAAATGCAGCTGGTGAAACAATCACAGTTGATGTAGATGTTACTATTGTTGATGACGCTCCTGTTATTTCAACTGAAAATGCTACAATAAATGAAGATGGCACAAGTGCTACTGTAGACGCAACAACAACAGATGGTGTAGCACAAGCTGAAATTTCTGTTGACTTTGGTGCTGATATGCAAGGCGCTCAAATCACAGTACCAAGTGGTACTGGCGGAACAATGGAACTTGGTGTTGAGTGGAATGGTTCAGAATGGGTGCAAATTGAGCATACAGAGTGGATGGGTTCTACAAGCTATAAATTTGAAGATAATACACATACTATTACTATTGGCAATGTAACAATGACAAGTACTGACAACCAAAATTGGACAGTAACTTATGATGCTATTGAAAACGGTAGAGATGATATTACTCTTAACTTTACTGATGGTGATGGCGATACAGTAAGCCACGAAATTTTATCAAATGCTCCTATTATTGATCTTGAAGGTTCTTACATTGTAGCTGACGATTCAGCTTTAGCTAATGGCACAGGCGATATTATAGATACTTATGATGTTGAAGGATCTATTGACTTTAGCCTTGGTGAAGGAAGCGCAAGTGAACATAGTTTTACTGTGAATCTCGAAAATGGCGACAAGCAAGAATTAATCTTTGATGAAAATGGCAATGCAGAAGTAAGTGTAAATGGTGGTAAGGTTATCTTTACTCTTAATGAAGAAAATACTAGCCTTGATTATACTTTTGTACAAAGCGAAGACTATACACATAGTGATAAAAGCAAGAATGATGAAAGTGTTGATGTTGACAACTTTAACGTAACAATAGCAGATTCAGCAGGTAATTCAGTAACTTCAAATGATATAAATATCTCAATAAATGACGATGGGCCTATTATTACAACTACTCATGTAGGCGATAAAAATGAAAATGGCATAGCTGACGTACAAGCCACAGTGAAAGATGGTATTGCAGAAACAGACATTTCTGTTGACCTAGGTGCTGATATGACAGGCGCTACTATTGAAGTTGTTGGCAGTGGTAGTTCAACTACTCCACTTGGCATTCAATGGACAGGTACAGAATGGGTGCAAACACCTTTAAGTTCATGGGAAGGCGGAGTCACAATTTCTTACAATGAAGATACAGGTGAACACACTATTGTTATCGGCGATGTTACTATGAAAAGCACTGACAACCAAAATTGGACAGTCTCTTATGAGCATTCTGAAGGTGGTCGTGAAGGTATTATCCTAGAGTTTACCGACGCTGACGGTGATACAGTTAGCCATGAAGTAACTTCATCTGTTCCAACAATTGAAGTGCAAGGCTCTGATATTCTTGCTGACGACTCTGTTTTAGAGGGTGGTCTTGAGAGTGCTGTTGAAGGTTATGACGTTACAGGCGAAATCGACTTTAGTTTTGGTGATGGCGAAGCAAGCGAACATAGCTTTACAGTAAATGTTGGTAGCGAAGCAAAAGAACTTAGTTTTGATAAGAATGGCAATGCAGAAGTAGCTGTAAATGGCGGTAAGCTTGTATTTACTCTCAATGAGGCAAGTTCAAGTCTTGAATACACTTTTGTGCAAAATGAAGCTTATGATGGGCATGATGATACAACTGATAGTGCAGAAACTGATAAAGTAGATAGCTTTAATGTGACAGTCACAGACAAGGCTGGAAACTCTGTTACTTCTGATAATATAGATGTTTCTATCAATGACGATGGTCCAGTAAATCAAGAAAATGTTGCAACTACAACTACTTCTGATGTAGCATCTACCTTTGTGAGAATTGAATTTGGTGCTGATGACGGCGATGGCAAGAGCCTTGAATTTGGTGAAAGCACATTTACTTACGATGAAGTAAGTGGAAAATGGACTTCTGAAAATGGCACTGTAGAATATAGCGAAGACGGAAAAACTGTAAACCTTATCTCTACTGACGGAACTGAGCTTAGCAATCACGACGGCAATGTGTTATGGAATGCAAAGCTTACTGATGTGCCTGAAAATGGCTCACAAACAGAAAGCATTAAAGTAAGTGATTCTGATGGTGACAGCACAAGCTTTGATATTGTTGCAACAAATACAACAGAAGCAATTAAAGACACTGTTGTTGGTCTTGATGGTTCTACAAGCCAAGTGAATCCTGGTGAAAATTACAATATAGCAATTATACTTGATACTTCTGGTTCAATGTATGATGATGGAAATAATGATATTGATGATGTAGGTGGCGAGGTTGTATCTCGTCTTGGACAAGCTTGTGATGCTCTTGCTGACTTTATTGTAAATACATTGCATACGCATGCAAATAGTGACTTAGGTGGCGAAATAAATCTCTTAGTAACTACCTTCTGGGAAAAAACGGAAACAGAAAATGGTGGTACTATGTCAGCAGATGATCACTATAATTCTGGCACTAGCAGTAGCGCTACCTATATTGAAACATTAAATCCTGCTGATTTTGCAGGAATGACTTCTGATCAAATATACGAATCACTTGCTAAAATTTTAGCGATGAATGCTGTAGGTGTTACATTTAATTCGGAAACTGGCGAATTTGAATACGATGAAAACGCACACAAAGAACTTACTGAAGCTTTGAAAGATCCAAATAAAGATGCTGATGATGCATATGATCCTTTATCAGGTGTAGATCTTGGTTTCCACTGGGGAACTGAATACCATCAAGGCTTTGAAACTGCAGCAGAATGGTTTGAACAAGTATCACAAGATGGTTTCATAAACGAAGCTTTCCTTATAACAGACGGTAAACCATACGATTCTGAAGCAGAACGTACAAAAGCTTATAATGAACTATTAGAAGCAATGGGTATTGAAGTTCAAAGAGATGAACATGGTAATCCTATTTTAGAAGCTGACGGCAGGCATAAGCCAGTAGAAGGTAGTGAAAATAATATTCACGGTATTGGTATAGGTGTTGGTGCAGACAAGGGAACTCTTGATAAGTATGATACAACAGAAGGTGGAGCTTCTATTGTTACTGATAGTGACATTAGTAGTATCTTCAAGCCTGAAGGTGGCGATATTGATATCTCTGCTGTAGAATCAAGTGTTGCTGTAACAGCTGATGGCAATGACGTTCTTATTGGTGGTATTGATACAAGTATATTAAAAGCATGGATTGCAAAACAAACAGGTTTAGACGCTGATTCTATTTCTGATTCTCAACTTTCTGAATATATGCGTAACTATCCTGAATGGATAAATGATCAAGAGTTACAAAACAGCACTGCAAACGATCCTGATGCATTAATTGCTGGTTCAGGTGATGATGTGCTTTATGGACAAGGCGGCGAAGATTTACTTATAGGTGATGGTAATGCTTCAAGTTTAGAAACTTTTGCTAAAGAACTTAATGTGGCAGATTCGGATAAATATTCAGAAGAAAACTTTGCTGTTCCTGAAGATATGACTGAAGCTGAATCTGAAGCATTTACTGAAAAAGTACAAGATTTAGTTATTGATTTAGTTGATATAGCACAAGCAGCAAAGGCAGAAGATCTTGAAAAAGCTGCAAAAGCACTTGAAACAACTACTGATGGTAACGATATTATATTTGGTGGTGACGCTAATGCAGATGGTATTGGTGGTGATGACCTCATACTTGGACTTGGCGGTGATGATCTACTCTATGGTGGCGAAGGCAATGATCTTCTTCTTGGTGGTTCTGGTGATGACACCATCTATGGTGGTGAAGGTGATGACCTTATTATCGGTGGCAAAGGCTCTGATATTCTCTTTGGCGACGAAGGCAATGATACCTTCTTCTTCTCAGAAGAAAGTTTTGTCAACGGCGAAGTAGATGTGATTAAAGACCTTTCATCAGGTGATATGATTGACCTTTCTTCCTTCAAAGATAAAGGTTATACCATTGAAGTTGGCACAGCAGACAATCCACAAGATATTATTATATCTAAGGGCGAAGATATCTTTACTATTTCTACAAATATTAACCTTACTGATGATAATATAGAATTTGATATGGAATCAAATATTATTAATATCTAAGTAATTGAAATAAAACAAAAGCTCAAATCTGATAAAGTTTTGAGCTTTTTTTTTTGTTAAAATACAGAGACGAGAAAGAAGTTAAGAAAGTGCAACAGCATTAAAAAAGGCCTAAAAATAGAGTATATATTTTAGGCCTTTTTATCATCTTCTGATTATTTAATTATTATACAGAATTTTTTCTAAATAAATTCCTTATTCTAAAAGTTCTTATTTTTTCAAGAATAAAGAATATAGTTGGTGTAAGTAAGAATGTAAATATAAGTGAAG
>CAYJHN010000145.1:0-2542 GCA_964369985.1 uncultured Desulfovibrionaceae bacterium
ATAACCTTAGCGTTTTTGACAATTTAGAGCCTATTCTAGAGAACATAAATACAATAAGCGAAGTTGAATCTGCCCAAGCTTTTTTATATACAGAGGTTATGCTTTCTTCAAGTAATGGAGTTAAAGGCCTTGTTTTGCGTGGTGTTGATCCAAGCGAAACCTCAAAGCCAATAGCCTTATTGAAAGACTTGAAAGAAGGCAGTATAAGCGATTTAAAGCAAGATTCAAAAACACAAGGCATTATTGTTGGCCATGAATTAGCTATTAATTTAGGTTTACACATAGGTTCACGAGTAAACTTACTCACACCTTCTGGTCAATCAAATGCGGCTGGTTTTACACCAAAAATTAGCACTTTTAAAGTAGTAGGTATTTTCAAAACAGGTATGTATGAATACGATGCATCCCTTGCTTTTTTAAGCCTAGAATCAGGCCAAGACTTACTTGAAATACCACGTGGCAGAATTTCTGGTGTAGAAATCCTTATAAAAGATCCTTACAAAGCACCTGAAATTGCTAAACAAGTACAAGAAATATTAGGACCGCAATTCTATACTAGAGATTGGACAAGCATGAATGCAAATCTTTTTGCAGCACTTGAACTTGAAAAAATCGGCATGTATTTAGTTTTGATTATGATTGTTTTAGTTGGTTCTTTTTCAATTATCACTTCACTTGTTATGCTTGTTATGGAAAAAACCAAAGATATTGCTATTTTAATGAGCATGGGTGCAAGCAAACAAACTATACGTTCTATATTTATTTTTCAGGGCACAATTATTGGCACAATAGGAGTGAGCATAGGCACTATTTTAGGGCTTAGTATATGCTATATATTAAAAACATATGAAATCATTGAACTACCTAAAGGTGTTTACCCTACTGACACCTTGCCAGTTCTTGTCTTACCTTTAGATGTATGTATTATTGTTTTTTCAGCTTTTTTTCTTTGTTTTCTCGCCACAATCTACCCTTCCAAAAAAGCTGCATCCCTAGAACCAACAAAAGCGCTCAGGTATGAATAGGAAAAATTATGCAAGAATTGCTTTATAATATAGAAAAGCTCAATAAAACAGTACAAACAGAAAATGAAGAAATAGAAATATTAAAAAATATTAATTTAAAGGTTTTTTCAGGCCAAAGCATTGCCCTTACTGGTGCATCAGGTTCAGGAAAATCAACCTTACTTCATATTATGGGTACTTTAGACAGCCCAACTCAAGGAAGTTTACAGTTTTTAGGTAAAGATTTAACGAAATTTGACGAAAAAGATAAAGCAGACTTTAGAAATAAAGAATTAGGCATTATTTTTCAATTTCATCATTTATTACCAGAGTTTACAACAGTTGAAAACGTTGCAATGCAAGCCTTAATTTCTGGCATGCCTTATAAAGAAGCAATAGAAAGAGCAAAAAACATTCTTTCAAAAGTGGGACTAGAGCATCGTTTTACTCATAAGGCAAGCACGCTCTCAGGTGGCGAAAGGCAAAGAGCCGCAATAGCTAGAGCCATATTGCTTGAACCCAAAGTGCTACTTGCAGATGAACCAACTGGCAGCTTAGATGAAAAAAGCGGAACTCACGTTATTGATTTGCTTTTAAATTTAAATTGTGATAATAATATCGCACTAGTAATTGTAACCCATAATCATAAGATAGCGAATATGATGGGACAAAGTCTTGAATTAAGAACAGGAGAACTTTATGATTTTTCACAAGAAACTTAATAAGTGTCTAAAATTGCTCACACTTATTGCCGTAGTTTTCTTTAGTGTTAATGCAACGCAAGCTAAAGCTGCGGAAAAATCAATCCTTTTGTCAGACTTTAAATTCAATTTAAGCAGCACATATTCAAGTTATGCAAATAACTTTGAAGCTGAATTGAGAAAAAGTCTTCAAAATAAGGATTTTTCAGTACGCGCTACTGATGTTGTTCCACAAAACAACGAAAGTGCACACGCTTTGGCGTACACAAACAATGTTGATGGTATTATCTATGGTGATTTTTCACAAATAGGCAATACATTTGTCGTCAACGCTCAATATGTAAATGTTGTTGGAAATTCACTTCCCCTCCAGTTCAACTTCCCTACTTCCTCAAGTTTACAAGACATCACTAATTCTATTGCTTCAAAAGCCACACAAACTCAATCAATAGAACCTTTAGCGGAAGGTGCTATTGCTGAAGTAAGAGTTGAGGGAACTCAAGGTGTTGATGAAGATCTTATTTTATCACGCATGTTGCTTTCTGAAGGCGATTTTGTTTCAGAAGAAAAACTCAACGATGACCTTCGTAGAATTTGGGGTACTGGCTACTTCAACGACGTAAGTGCTCGTATCATTCAAGAAAATGCACAAAACATTCTTGTTATTACTGTTATTGAGCGTCCACGTATTACTGAATTAGTAGTAAATGGTTCTGATGAAATTGACATAGACGAAATTGAAGAAGTTCTTACAACTAAAACAGATTCAGTGCTAAACGACGCTATCTTGGTTGACGATCTTTAAAGAGTAAGAGAGCTTTACCGTGAAAAAGGTTA
>CAYJHN010000145.1:2552-4815 GCA_964369985.1 uncultured Desulfovibrionaceae bacterium
TACTACAATGTTGAAGTAGACTATGTTGTTACAGAAAGAGCAACAGGAACTGCAAGCCTTGTTTTCAATGTAACTGAAGGCAATTTACTCTATGTTACTGATGTTGTTATTAACGGAATTCAAAACCTCAACACAGATGACCTTGATAAATACCTCTTAGTAAAAGAAAGAAAATGGTATTCATTCCTTACTGGTTCTGGCACATTGAAAGAACAAGATCTTGAAAGAGATGCACAAACTATCACAGCTTATGCTGTAAACCAAGGTTTTATCAACGCAAATGTTGACGAGCCAGAAGTTACTTATGCTGAAGACGGTATTATTGTTACCTATAACTTAAACGAAGGACCACGCTATAAATTAAATGAAATTAATTTTGCTGGTAACCTCATTGAATCAAATGAAGTTTTCTATGAACTTATCTCATTAGACAACTGGAGAGACACTGAGCAATTTTTCTCTCTCAATACATTACAAGACGATGTTAAAAAATTAACAACATTCTATAATGATCAAGGTTATGCTTTTGCACAAGTTCAAGTTCGCGATAATCCTAATCCTGAAACACAACTCATTGACATCACATATTTCTTAAATCCAAATGAAAAAACATATGTAAACAGAGTTAATGTTGAAGGAAACTATAAAACACGTGATAACGTAATTCTTAGAGAAATGCGTTTAGCTGATGGCGATCTTTATTCTGGTTCTCAAATCGCTCGTACTGAAGAGCGTCTTTACAAAACTGATTATTTCTCATCTGTAGAAGTCACACCACAACCAACTGAAGATCCTGCTTTAGTTGACCTTTTAGTAAAAGTTGAAGAAAAATCAACTGGTGCTTTAACAGCTGGTTTTGGTTACTCAACCTATGATGGCTTTGGTGTTTCAGCTGGTATTTCACAAAACAACCTCTTTGGTAAAGGCTATAAAGCTGGCTTAGATGGTTATGTTTCTGGTAAAGACATGAATATGACTGGTTATATTTGGAACCCTCGTGTATACGACACAAATATCGGTTTAGGTTTAAGCCTTTATGGTATTGAACAAGAATGGTTAGAATATGACAAAAGCACAATTGGTGGTAAAGTGAGCATGGGTTACCCACTTGGCGAATATACCTACCTTTCTTTATCATACAGATTAGACAATTATGAAATAACTGACGTTGCTGCAAATGCTGCTAGAAGTATTAAAGAATACGAAGGCAATAACTGGGCTTCTGTTGTTTCAGCTTCTATCGTAAGAGACACAACAAACGCTGTTTTCGACCCAACACGTGGTACAAAAGTTGAAATTACTGCTGAATACGGCGGTGGTGTACTTGGTGGCGACGATAACTTTGTAAAAGGTATTCTCGAAGTTGGTGGTTACTATGCTCTTAACGAAAACCATGTTCTTCACGCAAGAGGAACTATTGGTGCAGTATTTGAAAATAGCAGCAATAACATCATTCCTTCATTTGAACGTTTCTTTATTGGTGGTATGAACACAATTCGTGGTTACGATTACGAAGATATTTCACCTAGAGATCATATCACGGGCGAAAGTATCGGTGCTGACAGAGTTTCTTACGCAAGCTTAGAATATATCTGGCACTTCAACAGAGAATTTGGCTTAGCATTAGTTCCATTCTTTGATATTGCAACTGCAACTGACTCTGAATACGAAGCTGACTTTTTTGGTGATGTTTATATGTCAACTGGTTTAGAAGTTCGTTGGCGTTCACCAATGGGTGATCTTCGCTTTGCTTATGGTTATCCACTTTCAGAAAACGTTGATGGCAAAAGACGTAGTTCTGGTAGATTTGAATTCTCAATGGGTAGAGCATTCTAATTGATATAGATTTTGGCTTTCAGCACAAAATCTTAGAATTTAGATTTCATACTACTAAGTATCTAAAACAACAAACAAAATAAAAGGCATGTATTTACTTACATGCCTTTGTAATATCTAAAACACAAAGGTAAAATCATGGCTGAAGACAATAAAATTATTTATTCTATGATACGTGTTTCTAAAAAACACGGCCAAAAAGAAGTGCTAAAAGACATTTCACTTTCTTACTTCTATGGCGCAAAAATTGGTGTACTTGGCTTAAACGGCTCTGGTAAATCTTCACTTCTCAAAATTTTAGCAGGAGTTGACAAAAGTTTTGAAGGTGAAACAGTATTAGCACCTAACTTCACTATTGGCTATCTTGAACAAGAACCATTAGTTGACGACACAAGAACTGTTTTAGAAGTTGTGCAAGAAGGCGTAC
>CAYJHN010000145.1:4825-5301 GCA_964369985.1 uncultured Desulfovibrionaceae bacterium
TTATTATTGATATTGTTAATGAGTTTAACGCTATCAACGAAAAATTTGCAGAGCCAATGAGCGATGACGAAATGGACGCACTCATTGAAAAGCAAGGCAAAGTGCAAGAACTTATGGATAATAAAAATGCATGGGATCTTGATTCTCGCCTAGAAATGGCTATGGATGCCTTACGCTGTCCGCCAGCAGATACTCCTGTTTCTGTAATTTCTGGTGGTGAGCGTCGCCGTGTTGCCTTATGCCGTTTATTATTACAATCACCTGATATTCTTCTTCTTGACGAACCTACTAACCACCTTGACGCTGAATCTGTTGCATGGCTTGAGCAATTCCTCTCAACTTTCCCTGGTACTGTTATTGCCGTAACTCACGATAGATACTTCCTTGATAATGTTGCTGGCTGGATTTTAGAACTTGATAGAGGCCGTGGTATTCCATGGAAAGGTAACTACACTTCATGGTTAGAACAAAAAGAA
>CAYJHN010000146.1:0-3292 GCA_964369985.1 uncultured Desulfovibrionaceae bacterium
CACTATTCAGGGTTTCCAAAGGGCGGTAGTCCTTTGGCCGTCGGAGACAAAAAACTTTCTTCAACTTTTCCGCAAATAAAAATAAAAAAATCTTCTTTAGCTAGAACCTGTCATCAAAGCGCTCACTATTCAGGGTTTCCAAAGGGCGGTAGTCCTTTGGCCGTCGGAGACAAAAAACTTTCTTCAACTTTTCCGCAAATAAAAATAAAAAAATCTTCTTTAGCTAGAACCTGTCATCAAAGCGCTCACTATTCAGGGTTTCCAAAGGGCGGTAGTCCTTTGGCCGTCGGAGACAAAAAACTTTCTTCAACTTTTCCGCAAATAAAAATAAAAAAATCTTCTTTAGCTAGAACCTGTCATCAAAGCGCTCACTATTCAGGGTTTCCAAAGGGCGGTAGTCCTTTGGCCGTCGGAGACATTGATTTTAAACTTTTTTGTCCTGAACGTCTGTGGTTTTTCCTATGCAGAATAAAGGCTTGTTATTATCGTCATAAATAATTTTATAATCTATTGTGAAATAGTGGTAAATTCCTTCTGGGAGAAAGAATTTTACTTCAATAGGATAATGCTTACCTTCAAGCATTGCATTTGAAAAAGCCATAAATTCTTCTAAAGAGTCTTCTGAAATAATATTTGCTTCTATAATGCTTTGAGGAAATGGTATTTTTTCTTCTGGCAGGGCAAGTATTTCTCTGCCTTTACCAAAAAATTGTATAGTTTTCGTTCTGTTATTATATACACAGAAAAATTCTGCTGCAATTTCTGAAATAGTATTAAAGAGTGTTTTGTCAGAAACTTCGTTAAAGAAGTATTCTATAGCTAAAGAAGAAGTGTCAGTTCCGGCAAGTTGTGGGCGTAAATCTCTGAGATATCCAGCAATATAGTGCTCGCCTTCTTCATTTGTGACATCAAGTTTTACAAGGGTTACTTGTGCTGGAATTTCTTCGCCATTTAGTGTGCAATGTAGCCAATTGAAAGTAACAACACCATGAAGCCTTGCTTCGTCTAAAAAACTAGTTGCGTTTTTAAAAGAAGGTATTCCATTTGGCTGAATTTTTGGTGATAATTTGGCAAAATTATTAAATATATCTTCTTTACTTTCAAGATTAAAAAGCTCTACAGCATGGTAGTTACACATGGTGATTTCGTTTTTTGAATTCCATAAAAACATGCATAATGGCATAGCTTCAACAATAGAGTGAAGTTCGTCGTAATTGACAACAAAATTTCTTCTTGTTTTCTTACCAATAGCATGAATTTTTTTGGTTTTTTTATCATCACCCTCTATGCATAATTTAATAAAATCCTTCATAGGCATAGGCTTATAAAAATAATAACCTTGGCCATAAGTGCATGCAAGATCTTTTAAAAGTGCAACTTGTTCTTCTGTTTCAATACCTTCTGCAACACATAAGGTTTGCCCAAATTCTTTCACAGTTTTTATCACATTTCTTACAACAGTTCTATTTTTTGCACTTGTGGTAATATTGTCAATAAGGCTTTTATCTATCTTTACTTCTGAAAATTCTTCCATTGTAAGCATAAGTAAGTTTGAGTGTTTTGCTCCAAAGTCATCAAGAGACACACTAAAACCAAGTTCATGTAATTGTATGATTTTATTATGAAAAAAGTCAAAGTCCATTTTATCAATACTTTCAGTAAGTTCTATTTTTATTAAATGATGTGGAACTTTATATTTTGCACATATTTTTACAATTTGCTCAATAAGGTCATAGGCAATACAAGTTACGCGTGAAACATTTACAGCTATTGGTATAGCACAGTTTTCTTTCATAAGTGTGCTGAGCAATTTACATGTTTCTTCTAAAACAAAATAATCTAAAACTCTTATAGTAGATTCGTTTTCATAAATAGGAATAAATCTATCAGGTGGTATTATTTTGCCATCTAGAGCAACTTTTCTAACTAATGATTCAGCACTTGTAATAAGACCAGTAGAAAGATTTACTTTTGGCTGTAAGTAAACAGTGAAAAGATTTGAACGTATTTCATTAACAAGTATTTCAAGTGGATTTAATCGTGATTGCGTTCTTTGGGTGACTTGTTTTTCGTAAAAATCCTGCTTGTCAGAAATCATAATGTCGTTAGCTTGTGTAAGACCTTGACGTATATCAATTTTTTTATCCTGCCATACACCACCAACAGCAAAAGAAAATTCGCCTTCTTCTTGCTCAACCTTTCTTAATTTATATATTAATTCATCAAAACTTTCTTTATCTATATTTGGGCATAAGGCAATAAATTCATCACCAGCAGTTCTAAAAAGATCATTTTCAAAGTATTTTGTTAAGATGCAAGAAACTTGCTTTATTATATGATCGCCATAAAGCTCGCCATAAAGTTCATTGAGTTTTTTTAAGGCGTTGATATTTATATGTAAATAACCTAAAGAAGAAAGTTCTTTTGTGTTAATTGTTTCTAATCTTTCTAAATATTTATTTCTATTTTTAAGGCCTGTGAGAATATCTGTGTATGAAAGATGTTCTAACTGCTTATGTACTTTACTTTTTTTAATTTCTTCGCTGATAAAGTGAATGATAGAGTGTAGTAATTTTAAGTCTTTATTTTCTTTTTTAGAATTGTTGAAGCCCATGCAATATGTTGCTTCACTATTTGAAAGTAAAAGAACGATATGTGCAGAATTTGAATTTGTCGCACGAAGAACTTTGTAAAAAATACTGTTATGTTCTAGTTCTTTTTCGGCATCTTTTATTGATATTTCGCCCTTTGTTTCTAAAATGTTTAAGACGCTGCTCAAATCGTCGTAATATAAACTTTTATATTCTTCTTTTCCTGCAAAAGCTGGGTCAACACTCCATTCATGTGTTATATTTATGGATCTATTTTTTTTATTTACTTCATAAAGATAAGCTCGATTAGCATCGTAAAACTGACATACAACAGCAAGTATAGAGCACAAAGCGTTATCAATATCTGAACTTTGTGTGATTATTTGAATGCATTTAATTAAGGTTTCTTCTGCAGAAATTTTTTGTGTGAGGTTTTTTATTTCGTTTTTTTGTTTTGAAATATCAAAGGCAAAAGTAAGTTTAAGTTTTCTTCCTTCGTAAGTGATAATAGCATCTATATGCGAATAATAGTTTTTATTTCTTTCATTTTGTATTTCATTGTAGAGCTTTAGATTTTCTTGTAGAAGATCAATATTACAAAATTCGCACACATTTGATTTGCCATGTAAAAAATCATAGCATTTATGTCCTCTTTCAAAAGATTTTGAAAAAGGTGAAAAAGTTTTTAGGGCAAGTTCATT
>CAYJHN010000146.1:3302-5266 GCA_964369985.1 uncultured Desulfovibrionaceae bacterium
AAGCAAGCTCTTGAATCTTCATGAAACACTCCTTAGCCAAGCTTAGACAAACTAAAATTAAATCCAATCAATAAATGAAAATCAATGTGTTAAAATGTAAGTACGCATATTTTGCTTAATGACTTATAAAAACTAAAGCGTGTGAGAAAGTTGTTATTATTATTAAATATATAATTTTTTTCTTATACTGTCAAACTATTCTTGTTGTTTGCAGAGAAAAAGAATTGATTGAGCTTTTATAATTAATCTAAAAATAAAATGTATATTTATCACAAATGTGCTTTTGAAAAGTAATATATTTGACAAAATAGCTCTTTTAAGCTATACTTTAAAAGTAAATTTCTTTGCTTATTTAGTAAGCATTTAGAAATACAAGGAGATATTATGTCACAATTAAATACTATAGAAGCAACCATTGTAGAAAAAAGCGGCGTACTTTATGTAGAAAGAGACGGTGAGCGTTTAACTCTTGAAGTAGGCGATGGTATTTATGAGCAAGACCTTATAATAACAGGCCCAGATACAACAACTAAATTACAATACAGAGACGGCACAATTTCAAGCCTTGCACCTGAAACGCAGATGCGTCTTGTTGATTTTGAATACGATGCGACAGTAAGCAGTGAAAATTCTTTTCTTGTAGATATTGCTGAAGGTGCGATGCGAACTGTTACAGGTGAAATTGTAAAACTTAATCCTAATGCATTTGAGGTGGTTACACCAAGGGCGACTGTTGGTATTCGTGGAACTGATATTGTAACACAGCTAAATGATGATGGCAGTGAAACACACGTAATTATTTCAATAGGTAAGGGACATAGTGTTGAAATTAAAACGCACGATGGCCAGATTCTTTCCTTATACTCTTCTAATGAAGCAGTCTTTATTCCTGTTGAAATAGGCGGCGACATAAAGCCATATATCTTTAATTTCACGCCAGAAGAAATTGATCAAATCATTCAACATATACAAAACGCAATTGCAGGCGAAAATGCTCTAGAGGAAAATACAGTAGAAGAAAGTGATGCAGGTGATCAAACTTCTGTAATTATTGATCAAAGCACTGTTGATGTTTTAGGCTCAGAAGTTATTGACGCTTTATCAAATAGCTTAGCTGATTCAGGTTTAGAGGTTATTTTGCCAGAAAATTTAGTTCTTGATACAAGTGAAAATGAAACTATTTTAGTTCCTGGCGAACCTGATACTGATGACGTACCTTTTGTTGATGAATTTGGCTTTACTGTTATAGATTATAATCCACAAGCAAGCTATTATGCTGATGGTGGCAATATAACTCTTGGGGCTGGCGAAACTTTTACTGCTACAAAGACAAGACTTAATATCACGGCTGATATCACGCAAGATGTTATAATTTCAGGTGATGTTAATACTGTAACAAGCGGTATTGTGCAAGCTGCTGGCGATATTATTACTGGCTCAGGCATGAGTAACGGCAGAGTTGTGGGCGATGCAAATACTGTTATGGGTGGTGAGCTTATAGCAGGAGATGACCAAATCACTTTTGATAGTAAAACTGGCGGAACAAGTATTTATGGTGATGCTGAATCTGTGATGGCTGGTGCAACAGCTGCTTTAGGTGATGATGAAATTACTATAAAAAATGAATTCACAAATTCGATTATTTCAGGCGATATATTCAATCTTGATGGAGCTGTCTCAAAATGGGGTAATGACCTTATCATTATTGAAAGTGACATGACAAGTTCTATTGGACTTCCTACTATCTATGGTGATTCTTCTACTACAGCTGATTCAACTGAAGGCGGAAACGATACTATTAAAATTCTTGGTAATTTAGATGCTAGTGGTGGTACAAGTATTTTAGCAGGCGGTGGTAATGATCATATTATTATCAATAACTTTGTAGATGGATCTATTGATGCTGGGCAGGGTAATGATATTGTGGACGTAACTACTGCTGCTGGCGGTGAAATTCTCACTCA
>CAYJHN010000147.1:0-2099 GCA_964369985.1 uncultured Desulfovibrionaceae bacterium
AGAAAGGCACGAAAAACAGTCATTTAACGCCAAAAGTAAATGTTGGCTATTCCTTTTTTTCGAGGCTGCCGACTTTGTCAACAGCAAAAAAGGGAAAGCTTTTGCTTTCCCTTTTCATTATATTTTCTTTTTTAAGAGCTGTTTTCTAGAACTTCCAAGTAATAGACACAGTGCTCAAATGTTGATCGTAGGAATAAATTTCTGAATTAGAATAGTTGTTTGTGTATTGGTAGCCAAGTGCGATTTCCCATGCTTCGCTTAATGGAATCATAAGGCTTGCACCAGTTCTTATGCGTTGGTCAAATCTATTATCTTCTTCTAAAGCAGTTGCAATGCCGTTAAAATGCTCTTCGCCGTAGGCAAAGTAGGTTGAAAGGCGTAAATTGTATGGAAGAATGAAGGTAAAATCAACACTTGCTTCAAAACCATTATAGGAATAATCATCTTCGTTTGCACTTGCATTTATGTATCTACCGCCAAGAGTAATGGTATGCCCTGCATTACCCACAAAGAAACGTGCGTATTGCCCAAGTGAGGAATACCAGCCATTATAGAGTGAATTATCTGAATAAGCACGATGATTTAAAGAAGCAGTTGTGATTAAATGGATTTTTGGAGTAAGAGCATAAACAAAATTGACTTCTGGCCCTATAGCAAAGGTGTTTTCGTAAAAATCATAATCAAAAACCTGTGCATTGAGGTTCATTTCAAACATGGTATTATTTGTTAAACGACGAATACCAACTGTTCCTGTGGCATATTCTGAGGAAGAAAGATGCATGTCGTTTAATTCGCTAGCATAATTATAGCGAGCGTATAAGCCCATTTTTGCAGTGAGCCACCATGGACTGTCTTCATTTATTTTATGTGCTACGTCGATATTTGCAGTGATGTAATTTGCAAAGGAGTCTTGCTGTTCTGCTTCTTCAGATAAACGTACATCCCACATGCCAAGTCTTATTTCTCTTGAAGCTGGGCCAGCGTTTACATTACTATCATAAATAAAGCCAGCTGAAATGCTACCCTTGATGTGTGTGATTTTGTCTTCTTGCGTCCATGATGCAAGAAGATCAGCATTTTCTTCTGAACTTGCATTTGGATTTTTAGCTAATTCCATATTTGCACGCAATTCATCGTCTTGCATGGCAAGTGCGTATGCTAATTCTTTTAATAAAATTGGTTCATTAGGATATTGTGTTAATAGTCTTTCATAAGCTATAGTTGCTTGCCCTAATCTATTTGATGCAAGAGCCGAACGTGCGTAGCCTAAGTTTATACCCAAGTCAGTTGGCTCTTCAAGCAAAAGCAGTGAATATGCTTCATAAGCTTCATTGTTTTTGCCTTCATCTAAAAGCTTTGCAGCATATTGTTTGTCTTGTTTTAACTGCTCTTGGCTTGCATAAGCACTTGGCTGGAAAGCAAGTAAACAAATAAGAATAGAAAGAGAAAGGATTTTTTTCACAGTACACTCCTTGAATAAGGATTTTTACAATTAGATTATTTTGCATAGTATAGTTTTTTATACAAAAAATGTAAAGTCTTTATTTATAAATCATTTATGTTGATACATTTATAAATAGAGATGTACTTGCTTAATTATCCCAATAACCTAGTTGAATGCATTGATTTTTTACAAAAGAATTTTCATTTTTTTGTATGTTTTCAATTCTTTGCGTGCGCACACATTCTTCTTTTATAACTGGATATTCTCTATTCCATACTTGCATAAGTCTTTTTTCTTGCTTGCTCATGCGATAGTTTTGGTAATTTGCATCCATATAAAGGTATGCTCTTGCAATCATGCCTCGTGAATGTTCTGGCACTTCAACGCTTTTTTTGTGTATTTTTACTTCACAAGAACCAAAATCTGACTTTTCATCATTTAATATAGTAAAATTATAATTTTGTCTTGTTGCATTTACTGCACCAATAGAAGGGTAAAGATTATACATATCTGCATACATATAGCGAAACTCTTCATTGGCTTTTTCAGCACACTTTCTTCCTTTGAAGTTCTTGCCGCGTGAGTCAATGCACAAAGTATCGCCTTCACGCCATTCTTTGAAAGCTCTGCCAAAATTTTCAGCAGGTACAACATG
>CAYJHN010000147.1:2109-5249 GCA_964369985.1 uncultured Desulfovibrionaceae bacterium
AATACGTTTTGCTCTTTTTACGTGCTTTTGTGTGATAAAGCCAAGAGGCAAATCAATGCTCTTATCTTCAAAAAACTGTGCTTGGCAGTAGAGAGTTTTTCTTTCTCTATCTTCTAAATATACCTCTTCTTCAAGATAATCTTTTGACATTGAGATAGATTGCAAACGCATATTTGAAGCATGGCATATGTGAGGAATTGCTAATAACAATAATATAATAATCTTTTTCATACTCTATAAATGTGTAAATAAAATTTTTCTATTCATAGAGTAAGATAAAAGAAAAGGCAAGCAAAATCACACGCATAATAAAGAATGCTTATGTCGTTTTATTGCATTTGGGATAATTCAAACCTTATAGAGGATTTATGGAATTGAATTGTTTGAATAATGGTTTAATGTGGAAGAATAAGAATCTTGTACAGGATCGCCTTGAGGTATATCTGCAAGAGGTATTTGATTTGAAGTGTCAGTCATAGAGATTGTTCTTGTAGTTACTACAGAGGGATCAATAGTTATATCATTAAAGCCATTCATTGTTTCTAAGCTTGCACCAGAAATATGTTCATAAGCATCAGCTGTTTGTGTCCAGCCTTGCCCAAGCACAACAGAACCATCATTATTTACAACTATATTATACTTCTTAATGTCTAAATCTTCAACAGTATTGCCGGTTACCTTTACTAAGATTTCTAAATTATAAGGAAGAGATGAATTAATGCTTGCGTCTGCAGTAATTAAAATATCTGTTCCTGCACCCATATCAACACCTTGTTGGGAGCCTGAGTTGATGAAACCCTCGCCAGCAGTATTTAAAATAGCTAAAATATCATTACCAGCACCTAAGTCAATTTCATAAACTTCACCATAGTTGTTGAAAGTAACTGTATCGTTACCAGAGCCTGCAAAAATGGAAGATCCACCAGAAGAAGAGCCATACTCTACGCTATCAATATAAAGGTAGTTATTGCCTTCACCTAAATTTATACCCGTTGCTGCTGATGGTCCAGCCACATTTTTATTGAGTATACCAATGTTAATAGTGTCGTCACCGTCACTTAAATCAATGCTACCAAAAATAGTGCTATCAATATTTACAAGATCATTACCAGCACCAGTAATAAGGGTGCCATCAGCCATTGCTCCTATAGTAACAGTATTGTTTGCAAGAATATCATTTGATCCAAGGTTTATACTACCATTTTGCATATTACCAACATATACAGTTGTTGTTGCATTATTCGCAAGAATGTTACCTGAATAAAAATTATCTATATGTATAGTATCTGAACCTTCTTGAGAAAATATTGTGATATTTGGAGCAGTAAGACTAGGATCACCTAAATTAATAATATGTATACTATCATTGCCTTCGCCGCCACTTACAGTACCTTCTGTCACTGCACCTAAACTGATAAAGTCATCACCAGCACCGCCATTAATTTCAGGTGGAACAGAACGCGTAAATGGGTTTACAATATCAGCGCCAAATCCTAAGGCAGAAACAAAGATAGAGTCGTTTCCGCCGCCAAGGTTTATTGTGCCACCAGTCATGCTTGTGACTGTAACCTTATCTAAACCATCGCCAAGATTGAGAATTCCGCTTGTAAAAGTATCGAAATTAGTAATTGTTATATTTGGTTGACTGTTGTTATTAACATCGTCAGTTTTATCGTCTGTATCAAATACAAGAGAGTTTACTAAGTCTTCAAGTGCTGGAGTAATACCTTCTTCACCCTCTAAGGTAAAGCCTTCAACAGTAGTGTCTACAACATTAATTTCATCAACGCCGGCTTGTAAAAGTTGTGTGATTTCTTCGCCTGTAAGCGTGCCTTGTGAAACATTTAAAACAATATTATCAGGGTCTTGTTCTTGATTGTTTTCACTGTTTTTTTCTTCTTCTTGCTGTTGAACAGCTTTTAAGAAATCTTCCCAACTACCTTCTGTAGCTTTTGAATTAGGTAATGTAAAAGCAAGGCTAGGTGCAAAACTTTTAATGATATTTATAAGTTCAGCAGCCGAGTAGGTTTTTATAGTGAATTGATCACTATTTGTGTCAAGACTAAGAGCTTGTCTTAATTGATCAAGTTGAATTATATTAGGCACATTATCAACTTTAAAGCTTACACTATGTAAATTTGTTGAATAAAGAAAAGCGTGGAATTGTTTTCCATTTATAACAGAGTTGAGAACTTCAGTTCCTGTTACGCTCATTTCAACGCCTTCTGTTGAAATAATAAAGCCTTGTGGATTTAATTTTACCACTTCGCCTGTAACAGTACGCATAGCACCATGTGCTATATCCACGAGAAATGAATTTTCTGAATCAGCGGATAAACCGTATTCAAAGTCTACTAATTTCATTTCAGTTTCTGGTGCAAGACGAGATTTTGTTCCGTCTCTATATTGAATTTCAGCCACAGTATTAGGGCCTGTTAAAATGAGATCTTGTTCGTAGATAGCGTCGCCTATATCTAAAGATAAACGCTCGCCTTCTCTTTCAACATAAACAATTCCAACTTTTTGCGTGATGGTAGCTTCTATAGTATTTGGCATAGTAGTAATAAACCTTCTTATAATAAGAATTTGACTTTAAATTTATCATGTGCAAATTCTTTTATTTATTTTTTGTTTGTGAATACAAAATGATTTTTAAAAATTATAAAAATATATTTTAAGCATATTGATTATAGTAATGCATAAAGCGTGACAAGTGATGATTATATAAATATTATCAAATAATTAGATATATGGCCTTCTTTTTTTGATGTAAATAAAGTTGGCTTTTTTGCAACTTTGTTGGCATGTTTGTAGGTTTTTAGTATATATACTAATTCTTACTTGTTTCTTGATAGCATTTTATTTTCTTCTTGTCAAGAAAAGCATGTTGGGTAAAATACTTGCTAATTATATGAAATAATTGAAAATATAGCCTATGGGTTTTTGTTGTCTTTATTCTGAAACTGCTTGAAATCCAAGTAAAAAAAACTTTATTTTTAAAGTAAAATGAAAAAAAAATAAATACTTAAGATGAATTTGTAAAAGTAAAAAACTAATTTTATTTTACTTTAATGACACAAAAACAAGAAAAGGTTCACAACAAAGCATGTTGTAAACCCTTGAAATATCTGGTGGACCAT
>CAYJHN010000148.1:0-5236 GCA_964369985.1 uncultured Desulfovibrionaceae bacterium
ATTTAATATTTGCTCTACGTGCTTGGAAGTCTGTACAATTTGAGCAAGAAGAAATCTCTCTATACGCTTTTTGTCCTGGTAACCACACTTCAACATCATAGGTTTTTGCAGCTGAAAAGCCCATATCACCTGTACATAAAGTGATAGTTCTAAAAGGTAATTCCAATCTTTCTAATAATGTTTCTGCATGTTTACGCATAATTTCTAATTGCTCGAATGATTTTTCAGGATGAGCAAAATGCACCATTTCTACCTTTGTAAATTGATGCTGACGTATAAGCCCTCTTGTATCCTTACCAGCTGAACCCGCTTCAGAACGGAAACAAGGAGTTGCAGCAGTGAGTTTTAAAGGCAACATACTTTCATCAAGCACTTCATTTGCATAAATATTTGTTAATGGCACTTCCGCAGTTGGAATCAAGAAATAATCCCAATCTGACATTTTAAATAAATCTTCTTCAAATTTAGGTAATTGCCCTGTGCCTTGCATAGTGGCTCTATTAACCATAAGAGGTGGTAATATTTCAGTATGTCCAAATTCTTCTGTTTGCACATCTAGATAGTAGTTTACCAAAGCTCTTTCTAATTTTGCTGCCCATCCGCGTGATAAGCAAAAGCGTGAGCCTGCTAATTTAGCACCTGTTTCAAAATCTAAACCGTTAAATTTCGCACCTAAATCCCAATGTTCTTTTGCTTCAAATGAAAAAGTTGGAATAGTACCCCATTTTAACACTTCTATATTGTCGTCTTCATCCTTGCCAACAGGCACAGATGCATCTGGAATATTAGGCACTGTTAAAAGCCAAGATTCAACTTGCTTTGTCACTTCTTCTGTTTCAATGTCTAATTCTTTAATTCTGTCTGAAACTTTGCCCATTTCTTTGAATATTTCAGTACAATCTTCGTTATTTTTCTTCTTTTTTGCAACTTCGCCTGAAACAGTGTTTCTTTGAGCTTTTAAAGCCTCTACTTCAACTAAAAGTGTACGTCTTTTCTTATCTAATTCCATGAAAGCATCAAGTGAAATATTTGAATTTCTTTTTTCAAGAGCTTCTTTTACTAATTCTGGCTGTTTTTGTACTAATTTTAAATCTAACATAGTATTTCCTATTTTTATTTAATATGTAATTCTTCTTTTATTGAATATTTCATAAATTTTTCACGCACTTGCCACTCTCTGAAACCAATGGTTACTTCTTCTTCTGGTGAAACAAGAGTTGGGAAAGAACCTCTTTCGTTATAGGAAAAAACCTTTGACATAAGATTTTTTCTGGCTTGCCCTTCAAAATTATCTAATAAAACCTTTGTAAAAGGTATTTCATTTTCAACAAGAAACTTTTCTAACCTGCCACAATGCACACATTTAATCAAAGTGTAAAATGTAAGTTCTTCGTAATTTTGCGGAAACATACCTCGTTGATATTCTTCTTCAAATTCTGGTGCTACCACAACATCTGTAATTTCTTCTTCTGTCAACACTCTTGCTTTTGGTTTTTTACCGTAAAACAAATAAGCTAATGTTAAAATAACTACTAATGCAATGATTGATAAAGAAATAGGTGAAGTCATACAAACCCCTTTTAAATACTAATTTTTACGCACTCTTGTAGTAAGCTTGTGTATTAAATTACAAGTATCTTGATTCAGCTTTTTAAGCAAGTCATTCTCTCGTGCATAAGGGCATATTTTTACACTTTCTTCTTTTTTTAAGCTATAAACAAAGTCTTTCTCACTTTGGATTGTATTCGCACAAACCACTTGAATATCAGAATTTTTTGCATAATACGAAAGCATTGCATTCGCGCTTGAATAAAGTGGATTTAAATTAAATTCTAAACAAACATTTTTTTCTAGTGCAAATTCAATAAGTTTGTCATCAAGCACACCAGGATTTAGCAATATATCAACTTCTGCATTCAAGGCTGCAAAATTCGTCCCTTGTGCTTGTGGCACTTTATCAAAGACATTTTCGCCATGCACACAAATATAATCAAATGCTTTTTCACGCATTTTTTTTGCATAACTTTCAATAAGAGCTGGTGCTATATATGCTATTTTAAAACCTAAAAAAGCATCTATATCGTAAAATAATGCTAAATTATTTAATAAGGCTTTTTTTTCTTCCACTTCATCTTTTGTGATGCTTAAATCCGAACACAAAAAACCTGCTCTTTTAACATTACTTAATGATGCACAATATAAGGCTTTTTCTAGTGAAAAATCGTTTAATTCAATATGAAGTTCTGTCATTTACTTTGCCTTTAATTTAAGGTGAAAAGCGTTATTTCAGACGGCACAAATAATCTTACTGGAAAATATCCCCAAAGTCCTGTGCCATTAGAAACATAAAGTTGCATTTGATCAACATTATAAAAACCTGATAAATAACCATCGTTTGCCCTTGCAATTAAAGGAGCAACAAAGAAGGCATGACCGCCGTGCGTGTGCCCAGCTAGCTGAACATCATAGCCATATTGTGCATTTTCTTTAGCATATTTTGGTTGATGGCCTAGTAAAATCTTCACAGCATCCTCTGGGACATTTTCTAAAGCCTTTTCATGATCAGGCAAAAGTTCTTTAGGATAAGAACCATGCGTTCTATCTGCAATACCTATAATAGCAAGCTTTGCATTTTCTTTTTCATGCACTCTAGCTTCATTCATCAAAAATTCTATATCATTTTTTTCAAAATAATCTATCCAAGCAACTAAATCTGCATAATATTCATGATTGCCGGCAGCAAAATAAACGCCTTCTTTTGCTTTTAAATCTTTTAAGGAAGCTACCTCATCTGCAAGCTTGCTCACAGGAGCGTCAACAATATCGCCTGTGATGACTATATAATCAGCATCTAAAGAATTTGTTTTTGCAACCACTTTTTCAAGCCAAACATGATCGAAAGCAGAACCAATATGTAAATCAGTAAGTTGCACTATAGTTGTGCCTTTAAGTTCTTGCGGTAAGTTTGGAATTGTGAGCGAAAGTTCTTTTACATCAGGTACTTTAAGTGCACTATAACCTGCGAATCCAACAGTAAGAACAGTGAGCAGAAAAAAAGGTAATAGAGCTTTTTTTGATGAAATAAAGAGCAATGTTGAAAATATATGTAAAGAGGTCAATTTACGGAGTATGAAGAATAGCGTGATTAAAATATCTCTAATAAAAAGAATCAAGGCAAAAAGAATGTAGAAAGAAAGGGTAAAACTTACAATTCTTACGTTAAGTAAAGAAAAGTCTGCACCTTTAAAAGCCACTCTTAAAAGCAAAATTCCTTGTGATAAAAACAAAAGTAAGAAAAAGAGCAATATTTTCTTTTTTTTAGAAATATTAAAAGGAAGCACCACTCTTACAAAAACGTAAGAAGAGATGATAAGCATCAAAATAGCAGAGAAGATATAAAACATATTTTTGCCAACTACATTAAAGTAGTATTAATTTATTTTTTTTTATTTGTGCACATGCCGTACTGCATTAAAGAATTTCTTCTAGATTGCTTTTTTTGTTTTGGAGGATTTTGATTTTGATGAAAAGCTTTTAAACGTCTTTGTACTAGCAAGGTTCTATGAATAATTTCACTCACACCAATATATAAAACAGAACAAAGAACACCAATAATTAATGACATAAGAGCATATCTTATCATAAGCATATTTACTTCATTGTCAGTAGAATCCGTATTCCATAAAAAGAATAAGAATAAAACTGTTCCACCAAGCCACATGACGTGACCGCTCGCTTTCAAAATCGATTCTAATGGCAATCTTGAATAAGGATTTACCTCTGAATAGCCTGTAAGTTTTTCTGACCCGCACTCAGGACATTGTTTAAGAAAATTTGCAAATATATATTTACAGTTTTGACATTGTAGCTTTGTATGTGCTTTTTTCTTTATTGTATAATTATGTTTTTTCATTTTATACACCCTTTGCCACATAGGCTAAGTGGCTGTGTGTTGCAATTTCAGGTCTTCTTTTTTGTACTAAATACAAGACTGCTAATACAGCAATTCCAAGAGCATTGCCCACATATCTGTATTCATAATCAATAAAGAATCCAGTAAGAAGGAATGGATACATACAAAGAATTGTGGCAAGTGCAAGTGCAAGAGATTCTATAAAGGTATTTGAACGCACAAACCAGCCTTGTGTAAGTGAACCAAATGCCATAGATCCAAGACAAGTCATACCAAAGATAAAGAAAGCTTCAGGAATACTTGAAATTCCCCAAAGAATTAAATCATGGTTAAAGAAGAACATAATAGGCAAGATAGCAGTTCTTATATCGTATAAAAAGCCTTGTATACCTGTTTTAATTGGATCACATTCAGCAATAGCTGCTGCAGCGTAGGCAGCAAGCCCTACTGGTGGAGTATCATCAGCTAAGATACCAAAATAGAAGCAATAAAGATGTGCTGCAATAAGTGGCACTGCAACAGCCATACCATGAATTTCAATACTAGACGCAAATTGCACTAATATAGGAGCTGTCAATGAAGCCATAATGATATAGTTTGCAGTTGTTGGTAAACCCATACCAAGAAGCAAGGAGGCAATAGCTGTGATACCAAGTAAAAGCATAATGCTACCACCTGATAAAACTTCAACAAAATAAGTAATTTGTTGACCTAAGCCCAAAGAAACAGCACCTACGATAATACCAGCAGAAGCAGTTGCCATTGCAACACCCGCCATATTTGTTCCACCGCCAGCAAGAGCATTGATCAATAATTTTACACCGCTTTTAAGTGCTGGTATAAGTGGTTTTTTGTGTACTCTCGCTATTGCAACTGGTTGCAATACTATAATAACTGATAGCAAAGCAATAGCCCTAAATACAGAGAGTTCAGCTGAGTGTTGTAAAACAATTAATTCGTATAATAAAACAGCAATAGGCACTAAATAATGTATGCCCGAACGTAAAACATTCCAAAATTTTGGTAATTCGCTTTTTGATAAGCCTTTTAATCCAAGTTTACAAGCTTCAATATGTGTTATCCATAATAGTGCTATATAAGCAGCAAATGCTGGAACTGCAGCTGCTTTTGCAACATCAATATAAGGAATGTTTACATATTCCGCAATAATAAAGGCAGCCGCTCCCATAACTGGCGGAGCAAGTTGGCCATTTGTAGACGCTGCAACTTCAACTGCAGCAGCCTTTTCAGGCGGATAGCCCACTTTTTTCATAAGAGGAATAGTGAAAGTTCCTGTTGTTACCACGTTTGCAATACTTGAAC
>CAYJHN010000149.1:0-5228 GCA_964369985.1 uncultured Desulfovibrionaceae bacterium
AACTTGAAAGTTCGGCAGATCTATTTAATGTTTTGATTCCATTGATTAATGTTTCAACCAAGATAGGAAAGCCACGTAAAAATGGTGTTTGCTGTAATGACTTGCTAGCAAAGGAATACCATTTTTTATGCTCAACATGAATCTGCTTATTTGATAGACGAACAGCAAGAGCGTAGGAAGATTTACTACGCATCATAATGCCTTCAATCACAGCTTGCCCACCAACAGTATTTTCACTGCATTGACTAGCAGCAGAAGCTTCTTCTGTTGCTGTATAGTGCAATTTACCGCCTAGGGTTTGCAATTCTTCTTCTCTTGCGTCTTTCACAAATAGTGCCATATTTTTGTATTAAAATGTCAAATCTCAAAAATAATGAGACCTCCCCAAAGAATATTCAGGGAGGTGTGTTCATAAATACGAGTAAAAAATCTACTTCTTAAATTTGTCGTATTTCTTACGGAAGCGGTCAATACGTCCAGCTGTATCGATAAGACGTTGCTTTCCTGTGAAGAATGGGTGACAGTTTGAGCAAATTTCAACGTTTACTTGTTCGCCCTTGCTTGAGTTCGCTTGGATTTCAAAACCGCATGCGCATGTGATTTTCGCATTGTAAGTTTTTGGATGAATGCCTTCTTTCATGATAGACTCCTATAGTGTCATTAATTCCTTTCGCAAATAGAAAGGTGATCTGTTGCATTTAAAACAAGGAAAATATAAATATATTATTTTTTTTTAAATGTCAAATGTTTAAAATTGTTTAAATTTAAATCTTTATGATGTGAAGCTAAGCAAAGAAAATTATTCGTCTATAGCTTCTGTTATTGTGAATTGATTGTTTTCAATCCATGACTTAAGTTCATTTGCTATTTCAACTGAAACAGAATAAGAAGTCATTGGCGATGTTGCTACTTTCTTACCCATAACTTCAATAGAGCCTGAACGTAATTGAGAATAGCTCACATGTTCTAAAATGCGTGGAACACCATTAGGGTAGTCGTGGCTGTAATCTTTTACTGGCAATAATATCTCGTCATTTGAAACAGATGTATAGCGAGCCATTTCTTCGTCAAGAATCGGAATTGGAATACCAACACCAAGTGCAAGTGTGCAACCATAGCCATAATAAGATAAACCGCGTACATAGCGTTTGCTCATCTTCTTAATATCGCCTTTGAGCATAAGTGTGCCAGAAGGTGTAAGTGGAAGGCCATTTTCTTGTCTTTTTGGTTCTGCAACATGCTGTGTGCCTGTGCCTATAACATAGCCAACACCGCCACCCATGAATATTCTTGTGCCAAGACCTATTGTACGAAGATATGGATCACAGAATAAAGGCGAAAGATTACCAGCAGTAGCATAGTTTGCATTGCCAAGATTTGCTCTGAGTGAACCCATATATGTATGCACTATTTTATCGCTTAAGTTTACAGCAACATTATAGTTTTGATAGCAGTTTCTAGGGTTTATCATATGAGCAAAAGGCAAATCACTCAATGTGATTTTCTTTTCAAGCTTCTTTCTCGGGTAGCAGTCAGTGCCATAGCCTTCTGCAAAGAGATCTACTTGCTTGCCAGCAACTAAATCTTCGATAACATGCCCGCCACCGTAAAGGAATTTACCAGGGTAGACTTTGTTTAAAGGATCGTCCGCAGTAGGTTCAGTTACACCTATATAGCCATCAGCAGCAGCAATACCGCCGTAAGCTGGCACATTGTTTAAAGTAAAACGTGAAGCTTTAATATATGGTGCTTCAGGCTGGCCTATGTTAAACAAAAGACCAGAAGAGCACATAGGCGAAAAAGTACCAGTTGTAACAACGTCAACTTTTTTAGCGGCTTCTTTCACGCTTGTATCTTTAACAAGGGCAGACATTTCAGTTGAAGTGAGAATAACTGCCTTTCCTGATTTAATTTTTGCGTTTATCTGTTCTATTGTTTTCATAAAAGCTTCCTTGAATGTAATGTTTTTGCTTTTAAATTGTTAAATAACTTTGTGAGAAAAATGCCTCACTCGCGTGGGGATAATTCCCAAAGTGCTGTTCGCGTCTATGCACCTTTGAATTCAACGCTGATAATTTCGTATGTAATTCTACCTTTAGGTACGTCAACGCTCACCTCATCGCCCTCTTCTTTGCCAAGTAGGGCTTGGCCAACAGGTGATGAAATTGAGATAGAGCCATTAGCAAAATCTGATTCGTCTGAGCCAAGAAGTGTGAAAGTTTTTTGTTCGCCGCTATCAACGTCTTCAACTTGCACAGTAGCACCAAAGATAACTTTATCGCCACCAAGTGAGTTTAAGTCAATCATAGTAAATTGCGGTAAGCGAGACTCAATATAAGTAATACGAGCTTCGAGCATGCCTTGTTTTTCTCTAGCAGCGTCATAACCAGCATTTTCTTTTAAATCGCCTTCTTCTCTTGCTTCTTTAATTGCTTGAATAACTAAAGGTCTTTCTTGCTTTAAGCGTTCGAGTTCTTTTTCAAGTTTTCTGTAACCTTGTACTGAAATAGGAATAGCCATATTCTCTCCTAAAATAAAATATAAATCTCTTTATAGAAAAAAAAGACGCCCTGCGTTAAAGCTGGGCTGTCTTATATATTTATAACTGATTTCTTAAAATAAGTGCTTTCAAAGAAAAAGTCAAGCTTTTGAAAAGTCATTCGCTTACAATCTTTTATATATACTTAACTTATTTGCATTTTTTTAAAATTTCTATTATAGATAAAGAAAAATTGATTTTTTACCATGTGTAAAATTCAAAAAAAGTAAAAAACACAAAAGAGTTAATATGCAAAACACACAGTTAAACAATAAAATGCAAAGAAGTAGAATAAGCAAAATTTTGCAAATCACGTATATCCTTGCTCTTATTGTGCTTATAATTGAATTTCTCTTTATACAAGGACTTTTTACTTGGTTTTACAGCCTTTTTGGATTTCTTCTTATAGGCATAGTAAACCTTGTCTACGCTATGTTAAAAAAGCAATGGTCCACAGTTTTTAGCTATTTCTTTCTCACTCTTTCTATATGTAGTTTATATATGTTATACTCAATACATAATCCATAGAAAAATCAGTAGAAAAATCAGTAATTAAAAAATCAGCAAAGTGAAAGTAAAACTTCAATCAATCTTTCTGGACAAAAATAATTGTCATTATTTCTTTTAGAAAGCGGGTAGAGAATTTGCTCTATATTGCTGTCAAGATTAAGCTTTTCTTTGTGGCTTTTGCTATCAAGCACAATAAAGTTTAATACATTATTCACGTCTTTATCCTTACAGCCTTTGAGTAAATATTCAATTAATGTGTTTACTTGCTTGTTGATATCAAAACCAAATAATTCAGGATCATGCCCCTTAGAGGGAATAAATATCTTTGGGCAAGGGTTTTGACAAATAGCTTCAACAACACCTTCTGGTAGTAAATTTGCTATAAGCGAAGAAAAAAATGAACCCATAGGATAACAAATAAGTTCAGCTTCTTTGATTAATTGTATGGTTTCGCGTGAAGCGGATATAGTTGAACTTATAGCAGATGTGTTTGTTTTTTCTTCGTCTTGCGAATTAAGTGGCGTATTAGGTTGCGAATTAAGTGGCGTATTAGGTTGCGTATCAGATTCGTTTTCAATGCTAGGGCATAGCCACATCTTCTTGATAGGCGAAGTTATGCGTGTTTTTTCTTTGCCAGTAAAATTGTTTTGCCCGCAAATCGCACTTTTATCTTCAAGTTCAACAGCTAAATGTGCAAAAGAATCCGTCACAGGAAAAACCTTGCCCTTAGCACCAACTAATTGCGAAAATAAATACATAACGCTGTCAATTTCTCTTTCTAATCGCACATAGCAAGAAGTAAGAATAATATTACCTAAACTCGCCCCTTGTAAGGGAAAAGAGTCGTCAATATAACTTATAAAACTCTGTAAATACGAACAAATTATTCTTTGTACAGGAATAGGCAAAGCACACACTAAGCTATGTTTTGCTTCTGACATTATATGTAATTCATTACGCAAGTCGTTATTATTTTTTTCTTTTGAAAATCTGTAGGAAAAAAGTTCAATAACTTCAATATTACCGATAAGGGATCTGTCGGCTAAAGCCATGATACGCGAGCGTAAATCACCAATAGCAGGCATATTAAAATATTTTCTTAGTGTTGCTGATGAGCCACCAGAATCAAAAGGCGTGATAATATGTATAGAATTATGCGTGTATTGCGTTAAAACCTTGCTCGCTTCTGTAAGGGCTGTTCCACCGCTAAAAAAAAGAATTTTTGGACCAAGTTCAGGCGATTTTTTAAAAAGTGCGAGCTTGATTTCGTCGGGTAAAGAAATCTGCCTTGTGAGTGAAATGTGAGTGAGGGCTTTTTTCTTCATCACAAAAGCCTATTCTACATTATCTAAAAGAAAATCTTGTTTGTTTTTGTCAAAAGTGCTGAGCAATAAATCTCTTGCTTCAAGCAAGGGTAGCTTTATAGAAACACCTGATGCGTTCTTGTGCCCACCACCCTTTAATAAGGAGGCAAATTTCTGCACATCGTCATTTCTGCTAGAGCGTAAAGAAATCTTAGTTTCTTCTTCTCTTGCTTCTCTTATTGTGCAAGCCACTCTTACATTTTTGATTCTGCGTAATTGTTCGACAAAACCCTCTAAGTCGTCCTTAGTGCAATTAAAATCTTCTAGTACTTTCTTTGAAATGAGCACATATGCCATTTCCTCATGTCTTGTGAAATTAGCAAGTAAATATGCCCAGAATCGTGTTTTTTCTTCCGACCAATTGCTATTTAAAGCTTCGCTTACCTCACTTGGTTTCACCTTTTGCGAAACCAAATAAGGCGCTGTCAAAAAATTTTTTTCATCAGTATTTGAAAAATCAAAAGAACCAGTGTCAGTTACTAAAGTAGTGTAAAGACAAAAAGCAAGCTCGTTTTTTGGCTCTACACCCAGTTCAAAAGCAAGAAAAGCAATAGCATTACCCGTTGCCGACATGCTTGTGTCTACCCAATTTGCCATAGATGCAAAGTTTGGATTATGTAAATGATGATCAATCAAAACAGAAGGTGCAAGTTTCAACAATTTATCCACTTGTTTGCCTATTCTTTGTCTATCACCACAATCAAGCACTACAATAAGTTCTGGCTTTATAGAAAGATTGTCTAAATCGTGTTCAAGAGTACAAGGTAAAGGCAGAAAAGAAAGAAAATCAGGTGCTTCGTTTTCATTATATACAG
>CAYJHN010000150.1:0-5143 GCA_964369985.1 uncultured Desulfovibrionaceae bacterium
ACCTTTGGTTTTTCGAATTTTAAACCTAAAATTCCTTGTTTTATTATTTTTTAAGCGAAACTGTGCTGAAAGTTCTTTTGATGAAATTTGGCATTGCCATATATTTTCTTTAAATAAATATACTTTTGCTTGCACTTTTTCATTCGGCTCTATGGGAGTTGAGAATTTCGCATTTAAAATATCTTCAAAATCACATTCATTTTGTAGGATTTCTTCAATAGTAAGCTGAGCCATCATAATTTGGACTATAGCTGGCAGAACGGCCTTACTTGGAAAATGCCCTTGAAAGGCAATGAAATCATCTTTTGGTTCAAATTCTTTTATATACACTTGCTTTGTGTCTTCTTGAAAACTAAGTGTTTTTTTTGAAATTTCTTTTAAGGCATTTCGCATCATTATATTCATTATAACTCCTTTGTTTTTTTATATAAAGCGTTAGTAATGTGTAATAAAATCATTTACGATGAGTTTTATTTCAGCATTCTTTGTGTTTTTTAGAAATTCTTTATTTTTAAATTCTATTTGTGTCTGTGCCTGTGCCTGTGCCTGTGTCGGTACTAGCTGCATAAATTGGTGTTGGTTAAATTTTTTCTGTAATTGCATAGAATTTATTGCTTTTGTTGTGAGTGTGGCCATTTCAATAATCATATTTTGTGTGG
Source organism: uncultured Desulfovibrionaceae bacterium (assembly GCA_964369985.1). Lineage (GTDB taxonomy): Bacteria > Desulfobacterota > Desulfovibrionia > Desulfovibrionales > Desulfovibrionaceae > CAYJAZ01. The sequence continues at coordinate 660 of CAYJHN010000150.1, forward strand.
CAACAAGAGGGGTATTACTTTTGCAATTAAGTGTGTTATTTGTAATAGAACATTCAGCAAAAACAACACCATGCAAGAAAATAAATGCCAAATTAGCATTTGTACTGTCCTTCCACTGGCTTTGAACAAGTAAAGGAAGTTCCTTAGTTTCGTTATTTGTTTTACTTATTATTGTATACCAAATCGTTCCTGTAAGAGAACCAGATCCTTGGTAATTTTTCATGTGAATATTTTTACTGCAGGCAGTAAGAAAGAAAAGTACAAAAAGGCAAAACATATGTAAAATATGTTTTTTAAGCATATATTTTTTTATTAAATTTCGCATTTTTCTTCCTTTGATTTAGTTTTCTTGCATAAAAGTGGTAGTAAGTAAAGAGAAACTGGAACTTCTAAAAGCAGGCCAAGTAATATAATTCTCCCCATATCTCGAAGGGTTGGGTGTGTTGCAAAGGCAAGTAAGCCAATGCCCAAAACTGTACTTAGTGAGGAAATCAGTATGGCGCGATTTAAATTAAATTGTGCTCCGTGTTCTAAATCTGAGCTTACTAGAATTCCATGGTCAAGTGCAAGCCCTAAAACAAGCAAAAGAGCTGTAAGTGCACCAAGTGTGAGCGGACTATCAAGTAGATACATTCCTAAGAGTACGGAAAATAAAGAAAAAAGGGCTGGCGTAAGTGCTAAAAGCGTTTTTGCAATATTGAAATAACAAAGATAAAGGATTACAGTGCAAAGCAAAAGAGCTAAAGGTAGATAGCTTGCTTCTTTATAAAATGTTGATAATATTTCATTTTCTAGTGCTTCTGGTGAAAGCTCAATAAGATGTAAAGAATCTAATTCCTCATTGTTTAAAGTGATTTTTCCTTTAGAAATAAAAAGTGTGAAGTATTTTGTTTTTCCATTCTCCACATCTTTTAAAACAAAGAAATCAAGTAAAGAGGCTAAGGGGCTTTGAGAAATGTGTGTAATATCAATAAGTTTTCTTTCTTCATTTAATATATTGAAAAAAGGATTAAAAATTTCTGCAGGCATGCCAAAATATGTTGTTTTTTCTTGTATGAGTGAATGGAGATAATTTTTATTTTTGTCTGCAAAATTTTTAAATCTTTGAATATTTTCCTCTTGTTCTTTGATACTAGGGAAGAAGAAGGCAAGAGTGTCAACTTTATTATCAGTTTTTGCAGAAGAAAGTGTATTTGTAGATTTCTTACTATTGTCTAAATTTTCAGCAAGTTTTTTATTCAATTTTTCTGCTATAAGACGTGAATTATGAAAAAGATTTTCTTCATTATCTGCTTCTAAAATAAAAAGTGAACTGTTTTCAGCAGAGTGAGCATTTTTTGAATTGCTTGCCGAAAGCCATGTTTGTGCAAATTTTTGACTATTGGTATCGTTAAAATCTAAAGTCATACCCATGCTACGCGGCGAAACATCAACCCTTGTATGCATAAATAAAATATAAGAAAAAGTGCAAAGCAAGAAGCAGAGAATAAGACAAGATGATAAGATTGCTTTGCTTTGATGGTGTGAATTTTGTTCATTATTTTCAGTAGTTAGTTCTTCTTTTAGAGAGTTTTCTTTTTTTGCAATGAAAGTAAAAGTTTTGAATCTTGGACAAAGAGGGAGGATAAAAAGAGCAATCAAGAAACCAAAACATAGAGAAAGTAATGCAAAACAAGCGAGTTGCCTAATAGCAGGTAAAGAGGAAAAGCTCAGCACAAAAAAACCAGAAACATTTAGTAAAAAGCCTTGAAAAAGTGGAATAGTAAGTAATGAAAGTATCTTATCAAGATTTTTTTCTTTTTCAAGAGCACAGTGTATATGCACAGCATAATCTTCTGCAATACCTAAAACAGCTGAGCCAAAGCCAAGTGCAAGCCCAGAAACAACAACAGAAACACTTGTCATTACACCAAGTGAAAGGGAAATTGCAAGAGCTGGTGTGAGTAAAAGCCAGATTCCAGAAAAAGAACGCACAAGAAAAATATAGAGCAAAATAAGGCCAATAAGAGAATAGAAAACTATATTTTTTATATCATTTTCAATAACTTGCGTATTAACTGCTGTGTGTACAATGCCGCCGTTGAAATTGAGTTCTACACTAGAAGGAAGCTTTTTTGCACTTTCGCGTATGTTTGTAATGAGTTTGCTTGCAGAGCTTGTGTCATGTATTGAGACAAGGGGTTGAAAAGTAAGGAGAATGTGTTTTTTGTCTTCACTATAAGTATATTCATTAAAAGAAAAAGAAGAGTTATTTGAAAATGAATAAGGCAAGTTTTGCAATATTATTGTTTTAAAATCAAAGGGATCTGTAAGAAGCCAAGCTGTAAGAGAAGCGGGTGCAAAAGTAGATAAATTTTGCATGGCATTTTCAATGCTTATACTTGCATTTTCTTCTTCAATTTTTTTATAGGCTTCAACTTCAGCATCTTCTGTGAAAAAATTTGGCAAAAATTGCATTAAATCTGTAGGGGAAATATTGCCTTGTTCGTGTAGAGGTATAGCGATTTCTCTGTCTACACTTGCTTCAATTATTCTTGCGCTTTCTTCTAATATCTTGGTATTTCCATTTTTTTCGTGTATATCAATAAAGAAAAGACGAGAAAAAGGAGCTAAATCCATTCCTTTAGCCATTTTTTGTAATTTAATAGAAGAGTCAGGAAGTAAATCAGCACTTGTACTACTTAGTTCTATTCTTGAAAATGAAAATATAGCTAAAGCCCAAACTAGAAGAAGGAAAAAGAATATAAGTATCTTATTTGTAATACTTTTTGTTGCGAAATGATAAAAAGTTATAGGAATATTAACAAAGAAGGATTGAGCTTTATTCACTATGAATCATTCCCAAATAACTTTTCATAGCTGAAAAGGGTTTCTTTTGAAATATTAAATTCTGTATTTATGAAATTTAACGAGGTGCTTGCTGAATTTGCTTCAAAAAAAGTGAGCTTTTTTAGATTTTTATATGACTCTTCAAAGACAAGCTCAATAGATGTAAAGAAATCTTTTTTCTTTGGGCTGAGCTTTAAAGAAAAATTGTTGATTTTTTCTATGTGATAGTTATTGTTGATATTTTCTATGTTTATATTGAGCCAAAAAATAAGCTGTTTAAGCATGATTTGTGTAAAGCTTTCTTCATGTTTTTGAGGTTGCCTTACATTTTTTCTTGTTTTTGTCCAAACATATACTTTGTCATTTTCGTAAAATATACCTGAAAGATAGGGTGAGCTATATTCCCAAAAAAGACTATATGGTTTTGTTTTTTCAAAAAATAAAGAACCGCTTGTATTTATAGGCGTATCAAAGTTTGGCAAATGTTTTTCTTGCTTGAATTGTGTGTAAATATTTGTAATTGTAGAGGAGTTTTGTATGCTTTTTTCTAATATTTCTTCTGCAGTTAATTCGCTAGTCAAGGCATTTGTTGTATAGAGAAAAAAACAAAGTGCAGTTAAAAGTATTTTTTTGAATAAAAACATGGTCTTATATCCTATTTCTTCTGTATAGATGCTATTGCACACTTTCATCAGGTAAAAAAACTTTAAATTGTGAGGAAGCAATAAGTTTAGCCTCTGCATTATTGTGCGAACAAAAAAGTTCGCCTTCTACTACAATAATTCCATTAAGTTCAGCAACAACAGTAAGTTTTGCAGTGAGCACGTCTGACAAAAATGCCTTTCCATAGGTTTTTACTTCACGCATAGCAGCTAAAAAGCCAAGATCAACGTCTTTTTTATTTCTTATGTAACCTGTGCCGGTTGCAAATGCTTGTGCCATAACTTCTACATAGGCAGCAGGTTCTAGGCTTTTATCTTCGCGTAAAAAAAGACAATTTTCGCTAATAATATATTCAGCTTCAATATTTTTTATATTAGCTGAAATTAACGAAGTAACCATAAGCATTGGCGGTCTGTGAGGTAAAAAAGGTAAAACATCTAAGTGTCTTAGCTCTTGTGTGGAATTGTTTTCAGTATTTTGCTGTATTTTTTCTTTATTCGTCATAAAATGCCATTTTTTAATAAAAAGGCATCATCTGAAAAATTGCAAATGATGCCTTCTGTTTTTAGTAACCAGCTAGGGCAATGTTTTGGTTGATATGTCGTGCAAGGTTTTCTACCCATTTATTGTAGTTAGGGTGAATATGGCCTTTGCCGTCATCGTCCATGTTAATACTGCTAACATATTTGATTTCAAAGTTTTTATTTGAATAAGGAATGTCGACAACAATGGTATGCTTACCACGCACAAGAATAGTAGCACGTATAGTATTAGATTCAATTTTTCTTGCCTTCCAGCCTATTTCAGCACATGCAAGCATGATTGCTTTTTCCACTTGATTAGTTTGAATATGTGTAGCAACTGGGTAAGAAGGTGTTTGAATTGTTGACTTAACAACGCAAGCACTCACATTAAGTAAAGCAACTAACATAAGGGCAAAGAGGGGCACTTTTTTAGAAAATTTTAACATTTTTGAACTCCTTTAATCTTGT
>CAYJHN010000151.1:0-5093 GCA_964369985.1 uncultured Desulfovibrionaceae bacterium
AAATACGGTTTTGCTTCCTTACCTGTTGTTGATAGAACGGGCAGAGTACTTGGTGTAATTACTCACGATGACGCTTTTGATCTTATTCAAGATGAAGCAAGTGCTGATATGCTCGGTATGGTGGGAGCTGGCCAAGATGAAGATATAGATACGTATTGGCTTTTATCTGTTAAAATGCGTTTGCCTTGGCTTTTAGTGAATTTATTCAACTCTTCACTTTCAGCTTGTGTTGTGTATTGGTTTGATGGCACAATCGCGCAAATGGCTACTTTAGCTGTTTTGATGCCAATAGTTGCTAATCAGTCTGGCAACACAGGTCAACAAGCTTTGGCTGTAATGATCAGACAATTAGCCGTGGAAGCATTTAATGCAAAAAAAGCCTATAAAGCTGTTATTCGCGAGACAAAAATTGGCTTACTTTCAAGTGTGATTTTATCACTTATTGTTTTTCTTGGTGTATATTTCTTATTTGGCAATGAAAAGCTTGCTCTTGTTATGGTATGTGCTCTTAGCATTGACATGATTTTAGGTGCTGTTTTTGGAGCTACAATTCCTCTTATATTACGTTCATTAGGTAGAGATCCAGCACAGGCTTCAAGCATATTTCTTACGGCAGTAACTGATGGTGTTGGTTTCTTTGTTTTCCTTGCGCTTGCTTCTTATTTCTTGTTTTAATTTGATTATTTTATAAATTATTTTCTTTTCTTGCTTGCAATATACACACCAATTAAAGTGAGTGTTCCGCCAAGAATAATAGATAATGTTATAGGTTCATCTAGAACTAAGGCGCCAAGTATTACGCCAGTAATTGGCACAATATTAATAAATACTGCAGCTCGAGCTGCGCCTAAGTATTTAACTGCATCATAAAACCACACAAAGCCAAGTGCTGTACCAAAAAAGCCAAGATAAAAAACGCATAGCCAAAAATAGTAAGGATAATTGCTTATTTCATGAAAGCTAGCTTTATTTATTGCTAATGGTATAAACATAAGAGTGCCAAGTATACACGTCCATGTAATAGTGGCAAGAGCTGGCATTGAAGAGCTTATTATTTTGCCTAGCAATGAATAAGCAGTCCAAGCTACAACGCAGCCTAGAATAATAAGATCACCACGAGAAAAAGAAGAAAATAAAGAAAATATATCTCCTTTTGAAATAATAATACATGCACCACAAATACTTAAAATAACACCAAGAAGTTGTATAATTGTTAGCCTTTCTTTTAAAAATATAGCTGCACCAAGGGCTATTGCAAGTGGATTATTTGCAATCATCAAAGAAGCTCTATTCGCGGGTACAGTTTGCAGTCCTAAAAAAAAGAAAAGATTATAGGCAAATATACCTGTTGAAGCAAGCAAGACAATGCCAATAAATTGTTTTAAACTTGGTATAAAAAGAGCATGCTTGGCATAAGCAAAAGTAAGTAAAACAAGTGAAGCACACAAAAATCGAAAAAATCCTATTAAAGCAGGGTCTGCATAAGGTGCAGCAATTCTACCGGCAATAAAGGTTCCACCCCAAAAAATAGCACATAAAACCATTTTCAATACAAGTGATAAAGTAGAAGGTGGATTTTGAAAACTATGTTGACTTGAATCTTTTATTGTTTCTTTCTTACTCTTTTCTATTTTACTTGCAAGGCCTGACATCTTTACTCCTTATTATTGCTGTAAAAGGCAATGATGGGAAAGACTAGCATAGTTATAAAATATTGCAATAAATATATAATAGACAAAAAAAGCTATCTTGTTACTATACTATAAAAGTGAATAAGAGAGAGTAGATTATGTTAAAAAATGAAATAGAAGATAAAATGTCGCTCAAGCAAAAAGTTGGAAAAATTATATCACAAAGAAGAAAAAATCTTGGCTTAACTCAAGCTCAACTTGCCGAAAAAATTGGTGTTGAACAAGAATCTCTTTCTCGAATAGAAAAAGGGGTTACCGGTATGAAGTTTTCAAGGCTTGAAAACCTCTCAGAGGCTCTTGATTGTTCTGTAGCAGATTTTTTTAGAAATATAGATAAATCAAAAGACGAAGGTTTTAACTATATATTTGAACAAGTTGAAAAATTAAATACTAAAGAAAGAGAATTTTTTATTAAAATTGTTGAAAATGTATTAGAAGCTTTTTTAAAAAACAAAGAATAGATTTTTAGAGCACTTTTAACAAAAAAACTCTTTTGCATAAAAGGGGCTAATACAATAATATATTAAACTTAGCTTTTAATACGCACAAAGAGTTTTTATAATTAATTTAATATTTAGCTTTCAGCTTGATCTGTATTTTTAGAAAGAAGACTTGCTTCGATTTTTAATAATTTTTTTACTTCAGCTTCTAAAGAGAAATGGTTTATTGCAACCTTTCTTGCTTTTTCTGAAATGCTTTTATTTTCTTCTTTATTAATAAGTATTTTTTCAATAGCTTGAGTTATTTCATTTGTTTTTGAAAAATCTGCTAAATATCCTGTTTGTTTATCAATAATAAATTCAGAGAAATACGGTATATCATCTCTTGAAAGTAGTATAGCACCTGCACTAAGAGCTTCAAAAAGGCCAACAGATAAAGAAGCATTTGGATTGATAACAAGTTGCACTGCAGCTGAATTTAACGCATCTTTATATTCTTCGCGAGTGATATATGTTGAATAGACAGTTCTGCCTTTAAATTCATCTAAAAGACTTTGAGTGAATGAAAATGCGTCAATATTTTCTTCTGATGATTTTTTGTCATAAGAAAGAAGGGCAAAAGCAGTGTTTGGATTTTTTGCCATAACTTCTTTAACTGCTATCATAGCATTTTTAAATTGCGGCGACAAAGATACGCATTGTGTTGCGTATAAAATAAATTCCTTATCTTTAAAGTTTTCGATTAAAGGAGTAGTAAATTTATTTTTATCGGGTTTAATAAATGAGGTATTTATGCCATGGTATGCAACAGAAAGTTTTTTTTGATAATTCTTTGGAAAAGAATTTTTTTGTGTATTTGAAAATGTTACTAATTTAGTGCAGAGATTTAGCATTTCATTAAAAAACATATTGTTGATTTTTAAATATACGGATAAATCAAGTAATGTGTTTTCTTCCTCATCATTAAACTTTAATTCAGTTGGATCAGAGAGATACCAATCGCAAAATCCAATACAAGGTGTATCAGGATAAACTTCACGCAAATTTAATGAAGCAGCACTTGAGGTTTCTGTGTAAATAATATCTGGAATAAAGCCAGAATCTTTTATTCTTTGCAGTGCTCTAGCAAAGTTATGTGAGCGTCTTACAAAACGTAAAGCAGACTGCTGAAGCTTACTGCCTTTAAAATGTACACGTGGAAAACGAATATTTGTATAGTTTACACCTTTAATATTGAAATCATTGTGTTTGAATTCTGATACAAATTGGATTTCATTTTCCCCAGAAAGGGTGTGATACATAAGTATGTTTTGGAAATGACTAGGAAGAAACTTTGAAATAAAGAGTATTTTCATAGTATTCGCTCATAAAAGTTTGATGGTTATAAAAGTTTTAACACCTACTTAACTAGTATAATTATAAAAATAAAAAAAGCAAGAATAAAATCAAAGTATATATTCTTGCTTTTTAATTGTTTATAGAGTGGTATTGTTTAATTATTTTTTTCTACAAGTATTGCAGATGCGCCTTCTGAGGTATTTATAACCTCTGCAAGCACATCAACTAAAGAATGATCAAATTTATTTGTGTCTTCTTTTAAGCGTTTGATTGCTTCTGCAACAGGCAAGCCAGCTCTAAAGGCTCTTTCGCTTATAAGAGCACAGAAAGTATTTGTGATTGCTAGAATTCTTGCTTGAAGAATTATTTCATCACCTTTTTTACCATGTGGATAGCCATTACCATCAATTTGTTCATACATTTCACGAACAGCTAAAGCAATAGGAGCACTAAAACCAATACCAGACAGAACTTCATAGGCTTTTTCTGGTAATTGCTTAATAAGGGCGAGTTCGTCTTCTGTAAGCTTGCCTTGTTTTGTTAAAATTTCTCTATCAATAAAGAGTTTTCCAACTTGCGAGAAAGTTGAAGCTGTTTGAATAGTAGTAATTTCTTCGTCTGAAAGATTAAGTTTTTTACACATAAGTGAGCCTACATTACTCATCATTTGTGAATGGCCAGTTAAGTAAGGGTCAATTGCTTCAATTGCACGCACAAAAGCTTGAATTGTATTTACTTGTTGCTTTTTGTTCTTTTCGCTATTTCTTCTAAAAATAGTAATATCTTGGAAAGTTGCAACAGCACCTTTTGCTTCTGTGTCTTTACCATCTTCAAAATAAGGGTAAAGGGTTACACGGTATAGTAAGTCTTCGTTATTTTTTGGAATTTCAATTTCAAAAGTAAGTGGTTTTGCACTTTGAGCTACCTTTGTTACATTTTCCATAAATAAACCAGCAACATTACCTTCAAAAAGACTCATTAAACTTTCGTCTTTCATGCTGTCTTCATCTCTTGAAACAATATCTGCAAAAGTTTTGTTTGTAATAAGAGCCTTGCCTACTTTATCAATAAGCATAAGACCAACTTGTAAAGAAACGTTTATACTGTCGAGGAGAACTTTTTGTTGTTGAATAACATCATAAAGGTTTTTAAATTTAGTTGCAGCAGCTTTTTGTTCAGCTCCAATCATCATCCACCATAATAAAGCAAATAAAAGAGTGATACCAATACTTGCTAAAGTTCCAAGTCCATAAATTGTCCAAGCTAAAGAGGTGAAAGTATCTTGAATAATATGTGCAGGAAGTTCTGAAACAACTAAGAAGTTAACTGTATCTACCATTATACCATATGAATAAACTTCAGAATCGCTGTTTACTGATTGTCTACGCGCAAACTTTAATACATTATCATCTAGCTTGATAGGTGTTTCGACTTTTTCTGGAATTGGTGATTGAACTTTAATATTTTCAAAACCATTATTTTTTGCTTGTAAAATATATTGAGTAAGATTAGTTTCTGCACGGATCTGACGTGTTGCAAACTGAGCAATTTGATTTGTTATTGGTTGAGTGAGTAAAAGGGCACCTGTTGGCTTTGATGTTTCACTTTCAAATAATGGAGGAAT
>CAYJHN010000152.1:0-5056 GCA_964369985.1 uncultured Desulfovibrionaceae bacterium
ATTTTTGTTTGCGAAAAAGTTTTAAGCTTTGCTTAAATACTGTTTCGCTTTAAAATTTAAAGTTTAGTCTTGTAAAAAAGCTTCTCGATAAATAGAATTTATTCCCCTATGTTCACTATGTTCACATGGTGTTTCTTTTAATACAGCATCTGAACGAAGTGAAGATGTTTCTTGCACTTTGTTTGTAAGTATAACTAATTAATTTACAAAAGTCCCATTTTAAAACGGAAAAGTATTTATGAGCGCAGCTCATATAACTTTTCCGTAAGAAAAAATAGAAATAATCTTCTTTAGGCTGAGCATGTCATCTTAACCGCTCACTATTCGGGTTTCCAAAGGGGGTGACCCCCTTTGGCCGTCGGAGACAAAAAAACATTAACATTAAAGCCTTTTTCTTGACAAGGCAATCCTTCTTTCGCTAGTATGGGCTCTTGCAAACAAGAAAATGTATCCTTGTTTTTTTAATAATATTATTACTTATATATATTGCGATATACAGTATGAAAATATATAAAGATTGCTATGTAGCCATTTTTCTTTTTTTATTTTGTGCTCTCGGTATTTATGGCATTTTTACTACCGAAACACCTATGGCAGAAGAAATTGTAGGCCCTTTGGCTTTATCGTGCTTTAGCATTAGTGGCCTTGCACTTTGTAGCTGCCTTATTTTATTTTATTCCTTATTTTCAAATAAAAAGAAAAACAAAGAAATAAACACAAAAACAAGTTTAAAAACTCTTTTATTTGCTCTTTTATTTGCATTATATCTTTTTTCTATGGTTTTTATAGGCGAATACATTAAAAACAATGCATTATTAAATGTTAACTATGGTGCTGGTTTTTTTATTACTTCTATACTTTTTGCTAGTTCCTCTATGTATATTTTGGGACAAAGAAATAAAGTTAAAATCATTGCTCTTTCTTTAATTATTGTGTCTTTCTTGCTTCTTATATTTGGACATTTTTTCTATGTTCTTCTTCCTTAATCTTTTAGTAAAATGATATAATGGCTTGAGTGATAAATAATGAATGAAATAATAACAGGTATTAATAGTGCATTTACCCCCTATGCACTGATGGCAAATGCGACAGGTGTTTTCCTTGGAATTATATTTGGCAGTATTCCTGGACTTAGTGCAAGTATGGGAATTGCTCTATTACTTCCTCTCACTTTTGGCCTACCTTCTGTTGATGCTCTTGCCATGTTGCTTGGCATGTATGCTGGTGCTATATATGGCGGATCAATTTCTGCAATCTTGCTTGGCACGCCAGGAACTGTGGCTGCGGCGGCTACTGTTTTAGAAGGCCCGCATCTCACAGCACAAGGCAAATCTCGTAAAGCTCTTGAAATGGCAACTTGTGCATCTTTTATAGGCGGAATTTGCTCTGCTTTTTTCTTAGTGCTTTGTGCACCGCTTCTTGCTGGCATTGCCACTTCATTTGGCTCTGCTGAATACTTTGCCTTGGCTGTTTTTGCACTTTGTATTGTGTCCACTTTATCTTCTGGAAATGCTCTCAAAGGACTTGCAGCTACATTTGTAGGTTTATACCTTTCAACTATTGGAATTGATCCTATATCTGGTGATTTTAGAAACACTTTCAATAACAATAATTTAATCAGTGGCATACCCTTAGTACCTATTTTAGTAGGGCTTTTTGCATTTTCACAAGTTCTTCTTTCTGTAGAAAATCTTTTTGCAAATAAAAGTTCAACCTTAGCTCCAAAAAACATTTCTAATAAAGCTTTAACTTTTAAAGAGCTTTGTGCACAAAAAATTAATCTTATGCGTTCTTCTTGTATTGGAATTATTATGGGCATAATTCCTGCTACAGGCCCAACAACAGCAGCTTTTATTGCCTATGCCGAATCAAAAAGATTTTCAAAACAGCCTGAATTATATGGAAAAGGCTCACTTGAAGCCATAGCCTCAACTGAAAGTGCTAATAATGCAGCTACAGGCGGTGCACTCATTCCTATGCTCACTCTTGGCGTTCCAGGTGATGTGTTGCCTGCTATTATGCTTGGAGCACTTTTAATGCAAGGTTTAGCGCCTGGCCCCTTGCTTTTTGAACAACATAAGGCTACTGTTATGGGCATTTTTGCCGCATTTTTTATTGCAAATTTCCTTATTCTTGCCTTTGGCTATGTAGCAATACGCTTTATGGGTAAGATTGTTACCATTCCTACAGCAATTTTAATGCCTATAGTGATGATTCTATGTACTATAGGTGCTTATTCAGTCAATCATTCTTCTTTTGATTTACTTATTATGTTTATTTTTGGCATCTTGGGTTTTGCCATGCTTAAGTTTGACATTCCTCAACCTCCGCTACTTCTTGCTTTAATTCTAGCACCCTTGGCTGAATCAAATTTCAGACGCACATTAACTATTTCAAGAAATGATTTTTCTGTATTTTTTACAAGCCCTATAGCTTGCGTGATTTTAATCATATCGGCACTTATTTTACTTAAAAGTTTAAAAGATATATATAAAGAAAGCTTTTCAAAAAAAATCCCAAAAGATATTGTTGAATAAAAGCCTTTGTTTAATATATGAGGAGAATTATATGAAATTTTTATCCGCCTGCCTGTCATGCCTATTGGCTGCGAGCTTCTTTGTAAATCCTTTCACTTCAAATGCCATAGCTAAAGACTTTCCAAATCGCCCAATAACAGTGATTATTCCCTTTGATGCAGGCGGTGCTGTTGATCCAGTTATGCGAATTATCAACGATTATCTTCAAAAAAAGTATGATATCACAATGCTTATCATTAATAAGCCAAGTGGTGGTGGTGTAGCTGCTATGCTTGATGTGCTAAAGGCACGCCCAGATGGCTATACTATAGGCTTTACTTCCACAAATATACTTACTGTTTTGCCAGAATTTAAAAATGTAGGTTTTAAATACCCTGATTTAAAACATATTTGTCAGGTAATAACTCTTACTATGGGTTATGTAGTACATAAAGACTCAGGAATAACAAGCATTGCTGAACTTATGCAAAAGGCAGAAAAAGACAAAAATGCCTATACCTTAGCTAGCCCCGGTTCTTTTACAGCACAAAGACTTTTCCATTCTAAGCTTATGGCAAATTACCCAAATGCAAGTATACCTTATGTCGCCTATGACGGAAGCGGTGCTGTTACAGCAGCTCTTTTAGGAAAACATGTCACAACTGGATATATGCCTACTGTGGCTTATTCAAAGCAAGAAGATCTACGCACTCTTGCCATTAGCTCACTTGAACGCGATCCTCTTATGCCTGATGTTCCAACATTTGTAGAAATTCTTGGCCCTGATTATGTGTATAATTCAGCTTGTGGAATAGTTGCACCTAAAAATACACCTGAAAACATTGTAAAACGATACGAAGAATTATTTACCGAAGCTTTACTCGATGCTGAAGTACAAGAAAGACTTGCTAATATAGGAGCTATACCAGATTTCTTAAATAGCGAAGATTTTACAAAAATACTTGATTTTTATACTAAATTCTTTGAAGAACCTATACAAGAAGCAAAAAAAACAAAGTAAAAGAAAGCTATATACTGTTATATTAAAGGCTTTAGCTTAATTTCTTCTTAAAATTGCATGTGCAATTTTAGGAAGAAAATATTATCATTAACTATAAACTTTACCTATTAAAGTATATATAGAAATTATATATAAATTCAAACCTATACGAATATATTTATAAAAATATGTGAGGAAATGTGAAGAGTAAAAACCTTGATATAAGAAAAGAGCTTTATCAATTAAGCGACGAGAAGTATAGAAAATTTGCTACTTCACTTATTCCTGGTTGCGATAATCTTATTGGAGTTCGTATTCCAGAAATCAGAAAAATTGCTAAAAAAATTATTAAAGATAATGCTATAGATTTTTTAGATGATTATGAAGATGCTTGCTTTGAAGAAACAATGCTCAAAGGTCTTGTTATAGGAAATAAGAATGAAGATATTGAAATTGTTCTTGAGCAAGTTTCATTATTTATTCCAAAAATTACAAATTGGTCTCTTTGCGATTCTTTTTGTAATGAGCTCAAGATTGTGAGAAAACATAAAGAAAGAGTGTGGAATTTTTTACAAAGATATCATCATTCAAATGAATGTTATGAAGTTAGATTTCTTGTTGTTATATTACTTTTTCACTATATAGAAGAAAAATATCTTGATGGCATTTTGTCTATTTGCGATAATATAAAACATGAAGATTATTATGTAAAAATGGCTATTGCATGGGCTATTTCTATGTGTTTTGCAAAGTTTCCTAAAGAAACAATGCCTTATTTACAAGAAAATAATTTAGACAAAGAAACATATAATAAGGCTTTGCAAAAAATACGAGAATCTTTACAAGTAGATAAAGAAACAAATTATAAAAAGCATGAAAAGAAAATAGCCAATTATAAGCAAGTAAGGCGGTAGCATTTTGAAAGAAAGTCTTAAACATCAAAATAAACTTCCATTTAATGAAATGTATGAAGCTGTCTTGCAAAATAACGAAAGTTATGATGCTGTCTTTTATTATGCTGTTAAGTCTACAGGTATTTATTGTCGTCCTTCGTGCAAGTCAAAAGCACCTAAGCTTGAAAATATCGAATTTTATCAAACAGCTAATGAAGCCCTTAGTGCAGGATATAGAGCATGTAAAAGATGTCGTAGTGATTTACTTGACTATAAACCCATGAAAGATATAGCAGAAAAGCTAAAAAATCTTATAGACATAATGTTTTATGAAGCAAATGCATTAAACAGCGAAATGGAAAAAATCGGCTTATCTCGTAAAAGAATGACAGAAATCTTCAAAGAAGAATATGGTATAACTCCAAGTTCTTATGTAAATAATTTGCGTTTCAAAGAAGCAAAAAGACTGCTTGAAAAAAGCAATGAAGAAATAATAGATATTGCATTTTCTGTTGGTTTTAATAGTCTTTCTGCTTTTTACAAATTTTTTAAAGAAAGGGCAAATATGTCGCCAGCGGCATACAGAAAAGGATTTAATAATGAATAATTTTGCAATATATCAAACAAAAGTAGGCTACTTTAAAATC
>CAYJHN010000153.1:0-2868 GCA_964369985.1 uncultured Desulfovibrionaceae bacterium
ATACGCTCAGTCATGTACTTAAGTACACTCCATTCGCGTATTTTTTGCAATTCATTTCCCTCGAAAGTATAGATTTTGGTTTCGTTTACTCAACACAAAATCCTCGCTCACAATTTACGCAAAAATTGTTTCGCTCGCTGAAGTACAAACTCCTTATTTTAGCACAATATTTCATAGACACACAAAAATTTTACATTTATTATTATTCAAGCAAAATTTAGCTTAGTAAAATTTTTTACGCTGTATTGCAAATTTTTAGCTTAGCTAAAAACTTGCAATGCCTATAAAAGAATGAGTACTCGTCTTCGACTTTTTATAACTTTGTTGCAAGAGGAAGACTCAATGAAGGCTAAAGTCTTAGTATACTTTGTTACTTTACGAAAATTTTTCTTAAATATTAACCAATTAAAATAAAAACTACCCAAAGTAGTTTTTTGTTTTTTTAAGGAAGGGGAATACTATTATAGTAACGCTCGAGAGGGGAAACCTCATTCTTCTCAAAAAAATGTGGTTTCCCCTCTCGAATTCAATCTATATTAATAAGCTAATCTTAATGTCTTTCGCCTTTTGCTAAAGAGATAATAACTCTTTTTAGTGGACCTTCGTCAATGGAGCGAGTTTGTATATCGTTCATATCTTGTAAGGCTAAATGCACAATTCTTCTTTGGTAGGAAGAAAGTGGACGTGTTGAAGTTGACTTGCCCGTTTCTCTTGTGCGTGCAGCGAGTTTTAATGCAAAATCGTGCAAGCGTGAATCTTGACGTGAACGATAGTCACCAACTTCAATTTGCACACGTATGTGTGCGTTTAATTCTTTGATAAGCATACGAGTAGCAAGATATTCAATAGAAGCAAGTGTTTGCCCTTCTTTACCGATGAGTAGACCAGAATCTTCTGTTTCGATGCTAATTGAAAGTCTGTCATTATTGACTACACATTCAATATTTGCGTCTTCAGCGATAAGAGAAATCAAGTCTTTTGTTACTCTTTTTGCAGAGTCAAGAAGTAATGCTTGATCTACTTCTTCAATAGACAATAAGCTTGATACTTCTCTTGCTTCCTTATTTTGATTGTGTTCACGCGCTTCTCTAGCTTCTCTAGGTTCTCTAGGTTCGCGTGCTTCTCTTGTTTCTTTTGGCTTTCTTTCGTGTTTATGCTCTTTTGCATGTGTTGCTTTTGGAGCTCTTTCTTGCTTATGTGACTTTTGTTCAGCCTTTGCTTCTGCTTTAATTTCTGCTTTAGCAGCAGTTTTATTTTCAGCTTTTTGTTCTGTTTTAGCTTCTGCTTTAACTTCTGGCTTAGGAGCAGCTTTTTGCTCTTTTGCTTTTTCTACTTTTGGCTTGTGTGCTTTTTCATTTTGCTTTGGAGCTTCAGCTTTTTTCTTGAAAGTATCTTCAAAAACAGATTCATTCTTTGCATAGAAAAAGTCTGCTTTTTTTGCTGAAATCTTTGCATCACGAGCACCAAAAAGTCCAAAAACACCTGTTTTTGCATCTTCTAAAAGCATGATTTCTAATTTTTCTCGCTCGCAGTTAAAATAATCGCAAGCACTGTCTATAGCAATATCAAGGGTTTTGCCTTGAAATTCTTTATAATCTGACATAGTTAATCCTTATTATACTTGAATTATTTAATTTTTCTTAATGTATACCATTGTTGAATGATACCAAAAACGTTACTCATAAGCCAGTATAGCACAAGGCCTGATGGGAAGTTTAAGAACATAAATGTAAAGATAATAGGCATAAAGAGCATCATCTTTCTTTGTGTTGGATCACCCATAGAAGGAGTAAGTAATTGCTGAATAAACATTGTCGCACCCATGATGATAGGTGTGATATAGAATGGATCTTTTGCAGATAAGTCAGCAAGCCAGATATAATCAGTAAATGGCAAGTAGTAAATAAAGTCAGAATGACGTAATTCTAATGAATTGAGTAATGCTTGATAAAGAGCAAAGAAAACAGGAATTTGCACAAGAATTGGCAAACAACCACCAAGTGGATTTACGCCATAAGTCTTGTAAAGTTGCATCATTTCTCTGCTTAATTGTTCTTTATTATCTTTATATTTTTCTTGTAATTGCTTCATCATTGGCTGAATTTGTTTCATTTTTTCCATTGATTTGAAGCTAGCACGAGTAAGTGGCCAGAATACAAGCTTAATAAGAATAGTAAGAAGTATAATTGCAATACCCCAGTTAGGGTATACATAGTCGTAAATTACTGTCATTACAACTAAAAGCGGACGAGCAAGTATGTCAAACATACCCATGTCTGTTGCTTCTGAAAGTTGTTGTGGTGCTAATTCAAGTAAAGAGGCTTTTTTAGGACCAAACCACCAGTAGTTTTGCATTGTTTGAGCTTGATTTGCTTGAAGAATAAATTCTGATTCTTCTAAAGCAACACGCCAAATACCTGATTGAATTCTTGCTTTTAATGTAGCTGGATTTTGTGATACAGGTGCAACAGCTGCTAAGAAATAGTTTGAAGCAAGACCAGCCCAGTTGAAAGTTTCAGTTGCAACAAAGCCTTTTTCTGTGAGTTCTTCTACGTCAAGTTCTTCGTTGAGACTGTCGTTTTCATACACAACTTTCATTGTATCGTATGAATTTTCAGGGCTTGAAAGTGATGCAGTTGCAAGCGTGAAGGAAACACGAGCATTTGTTGCTTGACTAGAAAGTAATTCTAAATTTTCTTCAATAAGATAAGTACTTGCATTGAAAGTAAGAGTTCTTTTGAAGCTCATATCACCCATTTTACCGATGAATTCAATGCTTTGGCTATCTTCACCATTAAGTGAAATATCACTCGCGTTTGATTGCCATTCGCCATTGAACCAAGTTGGTTGACCACCAACTAAGATGCC
>CAYJHN010000153.1:2878-4996 GCA_964369985.1 uncultured Desulfovibrionaceae bacterium
CAGCTTGATATTCTTTGAGTTTGAATGAGGAAAGTACAGCACCGCTTGTGTTGATAACAGCAGAGTAAAGCGGAGTTTCAACTTTTATTTCGCGGCCTTTTGTTGGTGCAAAAACAGCAGCAGCAGGAAGTTTTTCTTCAGCAGCAACTTCGGCAGTAGCAACTTCAGCAGAGCTTGTTGCATCTTGGCTTTGTTCTTGAACAGGCACTGGCTCTGGTGTCCAGCCCATGTAATTAGAAAGTTGTGACCAGCCTAGTAAAATAGCTAGACAGATTGCAGTAGCAATTAAAACGCGTTTTGATTCCATACATAATCCTTTTAGTAAAAGGCTGTATTGAAACAGAAATTCTTTTTAAAGAAGAAAAGATGGCGTTATTTTATCTACTATATTTTTATCTATTCTTTTTTGGAGGAACAGGGTCAAAGCCGCCTTCAAAAAGAGAGTTACATCTTAATATACGGCGAACACTAAGGTAAATGCCATAAAAAACACCATGCACTTCGATAGCCTCCATTGCGTAATTTGAACATGAAGGATAATAGCGACACGCTTGAGGAAGAAAGGGAGAAATGCATTTCTTATAAAACTTTATAGGTAAAAGAAAAAGCTGCTTTACAATAAACCTTAATTTATTCATATTTTTTTAAAAGCCCAAGTAGTTCATCTTCTACTTTTTGGTAATTGAGTTCGGCTATCTTGATGTGTTTTTTTGGTGTGATAACAATGTCTGCATTTTTTGGAAGAGATTGCTGATTCCTTCGTGAAAATTCGCGTAGCAAACGCTTTAATCTATTTCTCATAACGGCATTTCCCACTTTTTTAGTAACAGCCATGCCAACTCGTGGAAAATTTTGCGTTGATTTTATGTTGATAAATGCGAGAAAAAGGCGAGAGTGAATCTTTATTCCTTCGTTGTAGCAGAGAGAAAAGTCTGCTCTTTTGAGCAATCTTTTCTTTTTTTCCCAAGTTAAAGGCATATTAATTCCCAAGTATTTAAAACACAAATAGGACAAAAGGCTTATTTGTTGTAAAACAAAGAAGTCTTTTGTCTTTATAATCAATAATATGGGCTTTAGCTGCAATTCTTGATGTTATTTTGTTTGAGTAGAGAAGTTCTAGTAAAATAATAACAATAAGAAAAAAGGCTAATCCTTAATTAAGCTGATAAACGTTTGCGGCCTTTAGCACGACGACGATTGATAAGAGCGCGTCCATTAGGTGTGCTCATGCGTTCACGGAAACCATGAGTTCTTTTTCTTCTGATTTTACTTGGTTGGTAGGTACGTTTCATTATATAGCTCCTTTAGTTATTTATAATAATATAATAAACCTTAGCTTGTTTTTTGATGAAATAAAAAAAGCTAAACCATTTATTTAAACTAAGTCGTCTCTTATAACGTGAGTTCTTGATAAGGTCAAGTTTAAAATTAGAGCTTAACGAATTTTTTTTAAACAAAATTTTTCTTCTCTATTCTTAATAATGTTAATATATATAAGCATAAAATATAATCTTTAAAAAAAAATAAAAAAACATTTGTTTTTTATTTGTTTTTATGATATCTTAGGATTTAACTAAGAACTAATCGCAATTAGAGCGAAGCTTAGGCTCTTGTATAAAAATTTGAAACTCTTTTGATAGTAGTAAAAAAATATTGACAAAGATTAATAAATCTGTATGATGTAATCACAACACGGGGTATTTTCTTTTAAATGAGTATTTATACTTTTTGGAAAAAATGCTTATATGTTGGTATTTTGTATAAAAACGTATGTTTTTTACAAATTATTGAAGGAAAATAAAGAGATTTGTCTTTTTATTTTCTATGCTTGTCTTCTCTTTTTTCTTTATGAAAAAGCTAGCTTGCAAAAGTGGGCTTGAGAAGATCGGTGTTTTTTTGTTAACATTAGGTTTTGGCTTTTATAGTCAAGCTTATTGTTTGTGGGGTCTAGCTATAGTGAACAGATGTTTTTTTGTAAGCTTTGATTTGTTCATTTGTGTTAAAAACACAGGCTAGAAAAAGTATTTATACGTTAAAGCTTTGGTAAAAAATCTTTTTATTAAAAAAAGGAGTTTAGAGTGAGACATTTAAAAGTTCTTCTAATCTTGGCAGCGGTTG
>CAYJHN010000154.1:0-4982 GCA_964369985.1 uncultured Desulfovibrionaceae bacterium
ATATGCGTAGAGATATGGAAAAGAAATTAAATATCAAAGCTATGGATATTTATGGACTTTCTGAAATCATGGGTCCTGGTGTTGCAATGGAATGCCATGTAGCACAGCAAGGTATGCACGTGATGGAAGATCATTTCTATGTTGAAACCATTGATTCAATCACAGGCGAAGTATTGCCTTATGGCGAAAAAGGCGAGCTTGTTATCACAACAATCACAAAAGAAGGTATTCCTCTTATTCGTTACCGTACAAGAGATTTAACCGTAATTGATCCAACTCCTTGTGCGTGTGGCAGAACATTCAAAAGATTACAACGTTTTCAAGGTAGAAGTGATGATATGCTTATCATTCGCGGTGTAAACGTATATCCTCAACATATTGAACAAATCTTGATGGAGGCAGAGGGTACATCAGCTCACTACCAAATCATTGTAACACGCGAAAATTCATTAGATAATTTAGAAGTGCAAGTTGAAATTGACGAAGCAAACTTCTCAGATGAAGTGCGTAAACTACAAAAAATCGAAAGCTCTATACAAAAAACTATCAAAGAATTCCTAGGTGTTACTGCAAAGGTTCGCCTTGTTGGCCCTAAGACGATAACACGCTCTGAAGGTAAGGCTGTTAGGGTTATCGACTTGAGAGCAAAAGATGGTAATTAGTGAACGCAGTGAACAAAGGCTTTAGCGAGCGAAACAAGAACGACGTTTCTTGTGAGCGAGGTTTCGTGCACAGCGTGCCGAAACAAGTCTTTTACTTGAAAATTCCACAAAATTTATGAATTTATATGCATAAGGAAAAAACAAAAGTATCAAATTCATTCTTTTACGTTTTTTCTGCTAAAAAATAAATAAAATAATTTAAATAAATATAATTAAGGTTAAAAAAATGACATTTCCAGATTACAGAGCAGATATGCAATACCATTGTTTAGGTTGTGACTCCTATTTTTCTATTGACGAACTTTTATACACTTGCCCAAGCTGTGGCGAAGTTCTCTTATTAAAAAATACAGAATTTGACACTTTAAAAGAAAAATCAGGCGAAGAGTGGAGAAAAATCTTTGATGAACGCCGTTTATCAAACGACACTGCCTTACGCGGTATTTTCAGATTTTATGAATTGATGGCTCCTGTTTTAGAGCAAAAAGACATTGTCTATCTTGGCGAAGCAAATACACCAATCGTCGAAGCAGCGGCACATGTTCGCAAGGCTTTAGGCGTGAATTTTGCTATCAAAAACGACGGGCAAAACCCATCTGCTTCTTTTAAAGACAGAGGTATGGCAGGAGCTTATTCTTACCTTAAGTCATTAGTAAGAAAACATAATTGGACAGAAGTTTTGACTATTTGTGCATCAACTGGCGATACTTCCGCAGCGGCAGCTCTTTATGGTTCATATGTTGGCGATCCAATTAGAACAGTGGTTTTATTACCGCATGGTAAAGTTACTCCGCAGCAACTAGCACAGCCACTTGGTTCAGGTGCGACAGTGCTTGAAGTTCCAGGTGTTTTTGATGATTGCATGAAAGTTGTTGAAAACTTAGCAGAAAATTATAGAGTTGCCTTGCTCAATTCTAAAAATGCCTGGCGTATATTAGGCCAAGAATCTTATGCTTACGAAGTTGCTCAATGGTATAATTGGGATCTTGAGGGCAAATGTGTATTTGTGCCTATCGGTAATGCTGGTAATATCACAGCTATTATGTCTGGTTTTCTAAAAATGTATGAACTTGGAATAATTGAAACTTTACCACGCTTATTTGGCGTACAATCACATCATGCTGATCCAGTATATCAATATTATCAAGATACTTCAAAACCTTACACTCCAGTAAAAGTGCAGGCATCAGTTGCTCAAGCAGCCATGATTGGTAATCCTGTTTCCTTCCCAAGAGTAAAGTTCTTGGCTGATAAATATATTGCTATTGCAGGTGAAAAAGCATTTAATGTTGTGCAGGTTTCAGAGCAAGAAATCATGGATTACATGTTGTTAGCGAACAGAAATGGGCATATTGTTTGTACACAGGGCGGTGAATCTTTAGCTGGACTTATGAAGGCAAAAGAATTAAACCTTATTTCAGAAAATGAATATGCTGTGCTTGATTCAACAGCGCATGCTATCAAGTTTTCTGGCTTCCAAGATATGTATTTTGAAAATTCTTTCCCTTCTGAATATGGTATTACGCCAAAGAAAGAGCTTGCAAATATGCCAGAACTTCTTATTTCTACAGAAGCAAAGACAAATCTTTCAGAAGATGAGTTTACGCAAGCAGCAGCAGATGCTATTGCAAGCAAATTAAATTTGTCAAAAAAGAAATAGCATTAGAAAAAATTAATACTGATTGTGGATAGTCTGTTTTAGGCTATCCACCTTATATAGTTTAGTACTATAAAGAGAATAAGCATGAGAAAGAAAATTATACAGCCAGTAGCACCAACAGGTATGGAGATAGTTTTATCCTATACATGCCCTGAATGTAAGGAAAATATTCCTACAATAGCTCCTACTTCACCAGTAAAGCTACGCTGTCCTCTTTGCAGTACTGAATATCCTATTATCCCTGCAGATACCATGATTTTGCAATATTTAAGTTTAATGTATGCAAATGGAGCTGCTATAGTAAATCCTGACTTTTTATAAGCTCATCATTTATTACTTAGCTTTTGGAGCTTATTCTGAAAAAAGACGAAACAATTATTCAGCATAGAATAAAAACTAAAGATGACATCTATTTAGATAAAGCTTGGCAAATCTATACAGATTCTTTTCCTCTTGTTGAACAAAGAAGATACGAAGATCATATTGCTGCACTGGCAGACGAAAGTTTTTACTCAACTATCTACCTTAATGAAAACAAAGAACCTTTAGCCATACTTTTTTATTGGGTGCTTGAGCAATGCTCATTTGCAGAATTTTTTGCAATAGCTAAAGAAAAAAGATCATTAGGTTTGGGCACAAAGATTTTGAAAGAATACTTTCTTTCTTTGCCTAAATTGCCGATTTTAGAAATCGAAAAAATTGTTGACGAATATACACAAAGAAGATGGCACTTCTACGAAAAATTAGGCTTTTGCTTTAATGAAGGAGTGTATACACATCCGCCTTATCAAGTGGGATTTGACTCTTTTGAGTTAAATATCCTTTCATACAAGAGAATACTTAGTGCGCAGGAATACGCATTTTTTATAGATATAGATAAACAAAAACCTCTAACCTATACTCAAAAAAAGGAGAACTACACAGCTTAAAGTATATATTTTTTGCGAAGAGAGAAAAGAAAAAATATTTGCCAAAAGCTTTAGCAGGCCTTTATCCGCTTGCTGTAGAAACTATTATGGAAAATTATTTAACCATCACCCCCTTGGGTGGATTGGGCGAAATTGGCTTAAACTGCCAACTTTGGGAAACACCTAAAGGCATGATTATGATTGATTGTGGCCTTATGTTTCCTGATGACTATCATCTAGGTATTGATGTGGTTATTCCGCGTTTTGATAGCATTTTAGATAAAAAAGATGAATTATTAGCAGTTGTTATCACTCACGGTCACGAAGATCATATTGGTGCTTTGCCTTGGCTTGTGCCACATTTTAAACATTTAAAAATATATGCTTCGCCTTTTTCACTCGCACTTATTGAACATAAACTCACAGAAAGAGATCTTATTGACAGAGTAGAACTTTGCCCAGTTAATCCTTACGACAAAATTAAAGAGGGTGATTTAGAAATCACTTTTTATCCTGTTTGTCACTCTATTCCGCAGGCTTCAGCACTTGGCATTGAAACTCCACTTGGCAAAATTTTTCACACTGGCGACTTTAAATTCGACTATGCAACAAATTCTTGCCCAGCAGTAACCTATAATGAATTGCGTGAATTTGCTAAAGATGGCGTGCGTTTACTTTTATCTGACTCAACTAATGTGGAAAGCGAAGGCTATTCAAGGCCTGAAATCGATGTAAAAGAAGGCCTTACAAAGGTTTTTGAAGACACAAAGGGCAGAATTATTATCACGCTTTTCTCAAGTAATATTGATAGAATACGCACAGTTTTTGAACTTGCAGAACAATTTGGTAAAAGTGTTGTTGTGAGTGGCAGAAGCTTAAATGCAAATATTGAAAAAGCGTGCAATTTAGAAATGCTAGAATTGCCAAAAAATATCTATAGCGATTACGAAGCTTTACCTTATTTAGAGCCTGAAAGCACTGTAATTATTGCCACAGGTTCGCAAGGTGAACCGCTTTCGGCATTAAATCGTATTGCAAATGGCTACCACAGGCAGCTTTCCTTGCAAGAAGGTGACTGTGTAATCATGTCCTCTCGTGTTATTCCAGGTAATGCAAAAGCAGTAGCTAGGTTGATAAATCAGATTTATAAACTTGGTGCAAGGGTTTATGATAATAAGGCTTATTGCGTGCATGCAACTGGCCATGCCTATAAAAATGAATTAGATGATTTGCTTAAAATCATGAAGCCTGAATGTTTTATTCCTGTGCATGGTGAATATAGACACTTAGTCAAACATGCTGATTTAGCAAGAGAAAATGGCGTTGCCAAAGAAAATATTGCTATCTTAGAAGACGGTTCACCTTTTACCTTGCTTGAAGAAGGCTTTAGGCTTGAAGAGCCAATCACAGCAGAACAAGTGCTCGTTGATGGCAAGGGCGTTGGCGATGTTGGACGTTCTGTATTAAAAGAAAGACGTATACTTGGCGGTGAAGGCCTTGTTATTGTTTTACTTATTATGTCAGAAGAAAGTGGTGAAGTATTGCAAGGGCCAGATATTTTCTCAAGAGGTTTTGTTTTTGAACAAAGATACGACCATGTTTTAGAAGATTCAAAATGCCTTGTACTTGATGTTTTAGAATCCGCAACAAGTTACAATTTGAATAAATTAGAAGAAAAAATTCGTATACTTTTAAGAGGATTTTTCAGAGAACTTCTTCAAAGAGATCCTATAATTATTCCTATAATTAAAT
>CAYJHN010000155.1:0-4961 GCA_964369985.1 uncultured Desulfovibrionaceae bacterium
AGCTTGTTTAAAGTGAGTTTTATTTAATGCCTATTTCTAGCATTATTGAAAGTTTCTTTCTTAAGAAATATTCTTTTTCTATATATCTAGACTTATACATTTAATTTTATAAACTTGATATACCTTTCTTTATAGAGATAAATTATATTATATCTTCTTATAATTTCAATTTACTACTCTTTTATATTTGATTTTTAGAAATATAAAGTAAAAAAACGCTTTCAAAGCATTAGCCTTGAAAGCGTTTTTTATTATAGATTTATTTTATTTTATGCTGGATTAGCTTGAATGATATCATCTTTTTTACTTGGGAAGATTGACTGTTTTGCAACAATCAAACCAAGCGCTAATAAGAGCACAGCAAAAATGAGCTGTAAGATATTTGCTGATAATGAACCAGTATTATTCATGATTTTTGTTATGTTACTATTTATAAGAATGCAAAGTGATGTAACAGTAATTATAAGCATGCTATACATAGGAATAATGAGCATAAAGTTTTTCTTGCCTGTTCTTTGTAAGAATACTGAAACAGCAATCAAAGCTAAAGCAGCAAGAAGTTGGTTTGCAGAACCAAATAAAGGCCAAATGCTTTGATAACCACCAAGTGCTAAAAGAACGCCGAAAAAGAGGGTAATAAAGGTTGAAAAGTAATTTGAGCTTAATAAACGAGCTATACCACTTTCTGGTCTTACACCGTCTAAATGGAAGATTTCTTGGAAAGAAATTCTACCTACACGAGCAACAGAGTCAAGTGAAGTAAGAGCAAAAGCTGAAATAGCAAGAGTTATTAATGTAAATATAATATCTGTTGGCAAGCCTATTTGAGCAAGAAATGAAGCAAGAGCGTTTGCAAAAATTGTTGGAGGTGTGCCTTGTGGCATGCTTGTTGAGGTAGCAAGAGCGCCAACTGCAACTAAAGCGATAACAGCAAGAAAACATTCTAAAAGCATTCCACCAAAGCTGATGAGTTTCATGTCTTTTTCATTATTTACTTGCTTTGATGAAGTACCTGAAGATACAAGTGAATGGAAGCCAGAAATAGCACCGCAAGCAATAGTAACAAAAAGCATTGGGAACATGTATTGGCCTTTTACTGTGAATGCAGTAAATGCAGGCAAGTTCATGTCAGGTTGAGCTACTAAAACGCCAACAAAGGCAGCTAAAAGCATTGCAAGTAGAAGGAAAGAGTTTAAGAAATCACGCGGTTGCAGTAAAAGCCAGACTGGAAGTACTGATGCAATGAAAATATATCCAAAAGTGAAATAAAACCATACTTCTTTTGTAGCATATACTGGAAAAGAAAGACCTAGATAAAGAGCAACAGCTAATGTGCCAATGGCAACAATACATTGCATTGCAGATGACATTGCAAAACGTCTGAATATAAGACCCATCAATACAGCAAAAACAATGAATATAATTGAAGTTGAAGCTGTTGAAGCACCTGAAGCATTTTGTTCATTGTTGATAAAGCCATTAAATGTGCCTGAAACAATATCAGCAAATGCAGCTATAACTAAGATACAGAAAAGCCAAACAAATATTAAGAAGAAAAATTTACCGCTTTTACCAATATATTTTTCAATCAAAACTGAAACAGTTTTACCTTGATTTCTTACTGAGGCATACATAGATGAAAAATCTTGTACAGCACCAAAGAAAATGCCACCTACTAAAATCCAAGCCAAAACAGGAACCCAACCAAACATAGCCGCAATAATAGGACCATTAATCGGCCCAGCACCTGCTATTGATGCAAACTGATGTCCAAAAAGAACAGCTTTTGAAGCTGGCATGTAATCAATATTATCTTTAAGATCATGTGCAGGCGTTGTACGTTTGCTATCAACGCCCCAAGTTTTTTCAAGATATGTACCGTAAACAAAATAAGCTATCAATAAGATAACGCCGGAAATTGCTAAAAGCATAGCTCCATTCATAAAATTCTCCTCTATCTCTAAAAAGATAATTGAATATTTTATCTATGCTTTTTTAGAAAGTCAAGAAAATATTTTGTATGAAGTAGATGAAAGCTTAGTATAAGTTTTAATTTAAATATGAAATCCTAAAAAATAAAGAGTTAGTATTATAATTTGTTTTGAGTAAATAATGTAAATTAAAGTTGATTTTAGCTCTTAACTTGTTTTTCAGCTGTATCTGCTTGATCATCAATTATAGGATTAACAACTCTTGCTTTAAGTCTACTTTGTTTAGACATCATTTTATTTTCATACATTTTTTTATCAACAGTTTTGAAAAATTCTTTAAATTCTAGTAAGCTAGAACCTTCAAAATATTCATATCCTATTGCCATTGAAAATGGGTATTCATTATTTGTGTTATGCATTAAAATTTTCTGACTTATGTTTGAAACAGCAAGTTCTAGTTCTTCTCTTGTACAGCCTGATAGCAAAGAAACAAATTCATCTCCACCTATGCGAAAAGTTTTACCATATTTTTTAAATTGTTCATTTAAGAAGTAGTAAGAAATTCTGATGGCATTATCACCTTCTAAATGCCCTAAGGAATCATTTATAATTTTCAAATTATTTAAGTCAGAGACAATACACCATAGATCTTTTGAGCTTTGTTCTTCATCAAAAATATCATTCAATTCTTCGTGGTATGCCTTAGTATTAAAACCGCCTGTTAAAGTATCGTAAAAAGAATATTCTAGGAGCATTGTTTTCATCTGATTTGCTACTTTTGCAATGCGGCCTACTTCATCTTTAGTATACAGCTCACTTGGGATTTCTGTTTTCATATTTTTCTAACTTCATTAAGCTTACAGAAGTATTTTTTGCAAAAAATGCAATAAACATTGCTACTGCTCCAAGAGCAAATGCTGTTGCTGTTAAGCTTGTTATAAAGATAGCAAATACAAGATTATCATTTGTTATAAGTGCAGCTTTTAATTCATTTTCTTCTTCTAGTAGAAAGTCATCTATGCTTCCAAAAAATTTATTTGCTATTGGTGTAACTACCTGTAATGCATAAAGAGCGTCGTCATAGTTGCCCCCGCTAATCCAAATATCAGCTGATAATATCATGCTGTCTTTATAAATATTTTTTTCTTCAATAATACGTTTAAATGTGACAAGTTGTTCACCATGTAGTAAAGCTGCATAATTGTCCATTTTTTTATCAAGTTTATCAAAAGCATTTAAATACTGGACGTAAAGTTCATCTCTAACTTCTTGATCTTTTTGAAATAAAATATCTCGTCCAAGCACTCGGCATACATACATATGCCTAATTAATGCTGTAAGTTCTTCTTTGTTTCTTACATGCTCATTAATAATTTTTTTTGAAGAATTATTTACTAAAGCAACAGAAATAAAAGAGAGTAAGCTTATGAGCACAATAGTTATAAAAACAAAAAATTGAAGTGAAATAAATTTTCGTTTTATAGATACATTATTAAGCCAGTCGGTAAATTTATTAGTCATATTATACTCTTTGGTTACGTAAATCTCTAGTATAGCCAGCCACTAAATAGTCGCCATCTTCACTTTTTACGTCAAGTTTTACAAGTGTGATTTCACAAGGCATTTCTTCACCATTGAGTTTGCAATGCATCCAATAAAATCTTACATAGCCATTATTTCTAGCTTCATTAATATAGGAAAGTGCTGCTTCGCCAGAATTTCTGCCATCTGGTTGTATTTCAGGTGAAAGTTCACCAAACCTTTCAAGGTATTCAGATGTGTTTTTAAGTTCAAAAAGTTCAGCAGCATACGCGTTACACATAATATTTTCTCTTTTATGATTCCATAAGTTCATACAAAGAGGCATTGCTTCAATAATAGAATAAAGTTCGTCATAATTGATTGTAAAATTCAGTCTTGAATTGCTACCAATCATATTGAAAGAAGTGTAGTGCTCTTTTTGACTTTTGTTATATTCTTCAATAAAAGAAGGTATAGGAAGTGGTCTATAGAAATAATAGCCTTGACCATAGTCGCAACCTAAATCTTGAAGCAATTCCATTTGTTCTTTTGTTTCAATACCTTCAGCAACACATGAAGATTTTCCTAATTCTTTTACAGTTTTGATAACGTTTCGCACTACAGTTCTATTTTCAGCACTAAAAGTAATATTGTCTATCAAACCTTTATCAATTTTTACTTCGGAAAATTCTGCTGTTGTGAGCATGAGCAAGTTTGAGTGTTTTGCACCAAAATCATCAAGTGAAACTTCAAAACCAAGCTCATTTAATTGGTTAATTTTTTCAATGTAAAATTTGTAATCCATTTTATCTATGCTTTCAGTGAGTTCAAACTTGATATATTTATGCGGAATTGAATAGCTAGAGCATACACTTATGATTTCTTCAAGAATATCATAAGCAAGACAAGTTATGCGAGATAAATTAATAGCAATAGGTAATGCCTTATCTTCCTTTATAAGGTCTTGTAACAATTGGCAAACTTTTTCAAGTACAAATAAGTCTAAATGCCTTATAGTGTTTTCGTTTTCATACACAGGTATAAACTCATCAGGCGGAATCATTTTGCCATCTGGAGAAAACTTTCTAATCAAGGCTTCGGCACTAACGATTTTTCCATTCATTATATCTACCTTAGGTTGAAGATAGATTGTAAACATATTAGAACGAATTTCATCAAGAAGAATTTCTACAGGATTTAATCTAGTAACTACTTTATTGTTTTTTTGTGACTTATAAAAATTTTGCTTTTCTGAAAGCATAATGTCGGTTGACTGTGCAAGCCCTTTGCGTATATTGATGTTTTCATTTTGCCAAACACCACCAATAGCAAAAGAAATTTCTTCTTGTTGCTTATTCTCTTCTCTTAAATCAGATAAAATTTTTAGAAAATCTTCTTTTGTAATGTTTTCACAAAGAGCTGTAAATTCATCGCCAGAAACTCTATAAAGGTCAGTTATAAGGTAAAGACTTAAGATTTCTGCAACTTTTTGGAGCACATAGTCTCCAT
>CAYJHN010000156.1:0-4923 GCA_964369985.1 uncultured Desulfovibrionaceae bacterium
ATTCTATAGCATTAGGAAAGTTTAATATTTCTTTATTTTCCCTTTGTGAAAAATGCACTTTAGCTTCAGCAATTACTTCGTCTTTTTTTACATTTCCAACAACAACTAAGAGCATGTTTTGCGGATTGTAAAGTTTATCCATATATTTTTGTATATCTTCCACAGTTACACTAGCAACACTCTCTTTAGTGCCTAATACGCCATGCATATAAGAAGTTCCATCAAGTGCAAGTTTAATCGTGTCTTCATAAAGTCGCATACTTGGAGATTCGCGTCTCTGCCCCATTTCTGCATACACAACTTTTTTCTCTTCTTCTAAAACGCTTGCTTCTATGACTGGATTTAGAGCCATATCCGCCACAACATCAATGCCCCTACGCCATTCTTTTGATGGCAAATCAGTGTAATATACTGTTTCATCAGCAGAAGTATAGGCATTAAAATCGCCACCAACAGCCTCAATTTCCTTAGCTAAAGCCCCATCAGGCCTTTTCTTTGTACCACGAAATACCATATGCTCAAGCAAATGGCTTATACCTGCCTTATCACTTGCTTCATAAGCTCCGCCTGCATGCACATAAAGCCTTACTGAAACAAGATCAAAACGTGCATCTTCAACTACAAGCACTCTCAATCCATTTTCAAGCACAGTAACATTATTTTGTGCATAAGAAGGAATAGCTAAATAAGATATTGAAATAACAGTTAGTATAGTAAAAACAAAAATCTTTTTTAAAAATTTTTTCATTCAATAACTCCAATTAAATATTTATATATAGTCATATATAAATCTGATTTATCTATTTGTGAAGTAGAATAATATGATTTAAAAAAAATAAAATCCCTAAATCAGAAAATTCTTCATTAGGGATTTTGAATTATAGAAATTTTAAATTATCTAAAATTACACTTATTCAGCACTTGCTTCTTCAGGAGCTTCTTTATAAGTAAATTTTGCAAAAGCCATAGTACCAAAAATTGGAACAAGTATATTTACAATATAAGGATCAAGTGGAATCCAGTTAAACATACCTTTACTGTAAAGTGTAAGTGAAACAACACCAAGAAGCATAGCCACAACACCATTTTTGATATCATCAATAGCAAATTGAGCAAAAACAGCACCAAAAAGTGCAGGTAAAAGATAGCCTAAAGCATCTCTCACAGATTGATCAATATTATCAAGTATAACTTGTCCTAAGAACACACCAACAACAAGTAGAATGATGTTCACAAAAACAGAAGCACTCACACCAATTGTAGAAATAACAGAACTTTCATCTGAGCCAACTTCTGTTTCAGTTGCTTTTAAAGCTGCAGCTGCACATGGAATTCTGAGGTTACCAATGTTACCAGATAAAAATGCAATATAAGTGCCTGGAATACCAAGAATTGGAAAAAAAGAAACAGGTTCAATAAACCACCATACCGCATTTACTGAAAGCTGTGCTATCAAAGCAGCAACTAAAGCAGTTTTTTCAGGCACAATGCCATAACCATATGTTACAACTAGGGCTGGAAGAAAAACAATAAGAGCACCTAACCAACATGTGATTTTTCCAACTTTTACTATTTGCGGGATATAATCGTCTTTAAAATAATTTGCTTGCAT
Organism: uncultured Desulfovibrionaceae bacterium; assembly: GCA_964369985.1. Taxonomy (GTDB): domain Bacteria; phylum Desulfobacterota; class Desulfovibrionia; order Desulfovibrionales; family Desulfovibrionaceae; genus CAYJAZ01. Next base: position 1,613 of record CAYJHN010000156.1, read on the forward strand.
ATTTTACTCCTATACCATTGCTGCAATAACAACACCGCCAACCATAGCGATGGTTAAACCCCATTCATTGAGGAATTTTATCTTTGTTTTTCTATACAAAATTGTCACTGCGAGCATGATTAAAAAACCAGCCACTAGTGCAACAGTATTTCCATTTAAAGAAGTAGCGTAACCAGCATTCAAATAACCATAAGCACCTAGCATTGCAGCACTTGTGATAACAGGCAACAATTTTGCCTTACCACCAGTTAATTTTTGCTTAAATCCATCCATTTTGTCAGTAATGAGTGCAGTCACCACAATCCAACCAATACAGCCAACAGCCATAGCCCAAAGAGTGGTTGCAAAAACACCAACAGGAAGATTTGCGTCAGTTAAAGTTACACCATAAGCATCAGCAGAAAATTGAGCGGCAAGTAATTCATAAGCAACGTTTCCTATATAGGCAAGACGCATTAAAGCAGTTGGGCCACCAACAACTAAGAGTAATGAAACCATACCAATTACAATAACCATTGAAGGGCCAAAAGCAGAAATAGCGCCCGTTCTAAATGCAGTTTTCAATTTTTCATCACTCACACCCATTTTTCTACCAGCAACAAAGCTTTTTCTTAAAAAAACAAGAGTTTGAAACAAAACCAAACCAACTGCAAGAATTGTTATAAGCCACAGCACGGAACCATTGGCTATAACAGAAATTTCCTCATTCATACTTAAACCTCCAAGTCTGAAATCTTAGTTATAGTGTTAATCACATATTCTACACAAAGTGGCATGCAGCTTTCATCCACATCAAAAGCCGGTTGATGGAAAGTAAACTTACCTAAATCACGAGGATTTGAAGTGCCATAATAAAAAAATGCTGCTTTAGCTACTTTGGAAAAATAAGCAAAGTCGTCATAACCCATTTCAGGTTCTTGCATATAAGTAAGATTTTCTTTTCCCACGACTTCATTAGCGCTTTGTTCAAAAATATCAACAAGTTGATCTTCGTTAGAAAGTGCAACACTCACTCGTTGACATGTAAATTCGTATGTACATTTATTGAGCTCGCATATGCCTTTAATAATTTCTTCTACCCTTTTAATAATAAAATCACGATTGTCATTATCAAAACTTCTGATAGTACCACTCATGGTAATAGAAGATGGTATAACATTCGTGCCTTTTAAAGTGCCCGCATTAAAGGAGCATATTGATAAAACAGTTGCTTTCACAGGATTTACTTCTCTTGAAAGCATATTTTGTAATGCATTATAAATTTCAACACCCGTTCTAAGTGGGTCTATAGTTTGGTGTGGATAAGCTCCGTGGCCACCTGTTCCTTTGATTTCAATAGATAAATTGTCAGCACTTGCAAGCATTTCATTTCGTCTTAATAAAATTTTACCTACTGGAAAATCAGGTGTTGCATGCCCCGCAATTACATAGTCAAGATCATCTACCTTACCAGTATCTACAATGAGCGTTGCACCACCTGGCGCTGGCCCTTCTTCAGCAGGTTGAAAAATAATTTTCAAAGTGCCTTTGAGTTTGTCTTTGTTATTTGAATAATAGCGAGCAAGTCCAAGACCTACAGTTGTGTGCACATCATGCCCACATGCATGGCATTTGCCATGATACTGCGAGGCGTATTCAACTGTTTTTGAGTCAACAAGTGGCAATGCGTCAATATCTGCTCTAAATCCTATAACAGGGCCTTCAGCATTGCCTTTAATGATTGCAATCACAGCTGTCTTACAAAAGTCTTTTACAATTTCTACGTCCATTTGTTCAAGTATTTCAATAATTTTACCTGAGGTTCTCACTTCTTCAAAGCCAGTTTCAGGATGCGAGTGAAAATCTCTTCTCCACATAACCATATCCTTTTGATAGCTTTGCAATAATTCTTTAAGCTCCATATTTTACACACCTTTAATAAAATTTTTATAAATCAATTATAAATTATCATAGCGTTATATCATTTGCAAGCTTTTGATTTTATATATTTTCTACTTTTTTGTGTTTTAATCTGCATATTTGTAGTTTTTAAATCAAGAAAAAATATAATGTCAATTTTTCATATAGTTAGATAATATAATAACATAATTTTCTTGACAAAATGGTATTTTTTTGTTATTTTAAATACGTATTTATCAAAATAGAGGTGTTTTGTGGTTTATAGAAAAGATATAATTAAACGTGTAGATGTGCAGGTTGCTATTCTCGTCACTAGCTTAGTGATTCTATCTAGTGTGGTAGTTTTTTACTCCGCATACACACAAAGCTATACTCAAATGATTGAATCGCTTGAACACAGAGTTAATGCTATAGCTGTGTATGTTGATAAACACATGCCTTCGCCTGTTTTCACAGAAATCTCAAGCGAAGAGGACATGCTTTTACCTGCTTATTCAGATGCCCAATCATTTTTATCTGAAACCAGAGAAATATCTTCAGCACAATACCTTTATACAGCCACAAAAAATAAAGAAGGCCAACTTATTTATCACATAGATGGCTTGCCTGAAGAAGACGAAGACTTTAGAAAACCTGGCGCCCTTATTGAACCTGATTTTCAAGACGAACTTCGCATAGCTTTAACAGGAAAGGTTGTTATGCCTGGTGTTATTAAAAACACTGAATGGGGCGATGTTTTTGTTGCCTATTACCCAATTCACAACGATAAAAACACACATATTATTGGTGCACTAGGTATTGAATTTCCTGCAAGTCACCAATATAACGCATTTAGGCAAATACGCTATATCACTCCTATAATTATTTTTATAACCTGTGTCATTGCTTTTTTCACTTCACGAATTTTGTTTAGAAGAATTTCAAACCCGCATTTCAAAGATCTAGCAAATACAGATTCACTCACAAATCTTAAAAATAGAAATGCTTTCGATTTAGACATTGAAAACCTTATTTCAAGCGGAAGAGTGCACAATTACGCTCTTGTTTTAGCTGATTTAAATTCACTCAAAGCTGCTAACGATCAATTTGGCCACAAAATGGGTGATGAATATATAAAACATTTTGCTAATACATTAATTTCACATGAAAAAGATAATCATATCCCCTATAGAATAGGTGGCGATGAATTTGCGATTTTCTTCTATAATACAACACATGCCTATATCGAAAACTATATTACAGAAATCAAGAGTGAATTAAAAAAATCCGCAGAAGCAACAATTCCATTTTGCAGTGTAGCAGTAGGTTTTTCTGTTGCTGAAAAACTCACCTACGATTCATGGGAAAAAACACAAATAGAAGCAGATAAAGCTCTTTATTTAGATAAAAAATCTTTCTATGAAAAAAACCAT
>CAYJHN010000157.1:0-722 GCA_964369985.1 uncultured Desulfovibrionaceae bacterium
ACAACATAGGTGCAAATGTCATGGAAAATAAAATATTAAAAGGGAATAAAATTCCACGTAGAGAAATGCCTTGCCAAGATCCTCAAGATCGTAGAAAAAATTTCTCAGAAGTTGCAACAGGCTATACAAAACAAATGGCAATGGAAGAAGCAACACGCTGTATTCAGTGTAAAAAACCAAAATGTAGACAAGGCTGCCCTGTTGAAGTTCGTATTCCTGAATTTATCGAACAAGTGGCTCTTGGTAATTTTAAAGAAGCCTACGACATAATAAAAACAACAAATGCTTTACCTGCTGTTTGCGGCCGAGTTTGCCCGCAAGAAAATCAATGTGAAGGCGAATGTATTTTAGGTGTAAAGGGCGAAGCAGTAGCTATTGGTAGATTAGAAAGATTTGTTGCTGACTATGCTTTAGATAATGATCTTACAGAATGTAACAATCCACCTAAAAAACCAGTTAAGGTTGCATGCTTTGGTTCTGGCCCTGCATCTTTAACTTGTGCGGGTTATCTTGCTGCACGTTGTGCTGACGTGACAATATTTGAAGCTTTGCATGAAGCTGGCGGTGTTTTAATCTATGGAATTCCAGAGTTTAGACTACCTAAAAAATTAGTTGCTAAAGAATTAGCTGGTTTATACCAACTTGGTGTTGACATCAAAACTAACTGGGTAGCTGGCAGAACTGTAATGATAGACGACCTTTTAAAAGAAGGCTATGATGCT
>CAYJHN010000157.1:732-2428 GCA_964369985.1 uncultured Desulfovibrionaceae bacterium
CAGGTCTTCCAGTATTCTTTGATATTCCAGGTGAAAACTCATTAGGTGTATTTTCAGCAAACGAATACCTTACACGTGCAAACCTTGGTAGAGCCTATTCTTTCCCAGAATACGACACTCCAACTTGGAATGCAAAACATGTCACTGTTTTTGGTGCTGGTAACGTTGCAATGGATGCTGCAAGAACAGCTATACGCTTAGGCGCTGACAAGGTTTCTTTAGTTTATCGTAGAACAAAGGCAGAAATGCCAGCCAGACACGAAGAAATTGAACACGCTTTAGAAGAAGGCGTTGAAATTATAGAACTTGTTTCTCCTTTACAGTTCTTTGCTGATGAAAATATGAAACTCACATCTGTTGAATTGGCATGTATGGAACTTGGCGAACCTGACGCTTCTGGCAGACGTTCACCAAAAGCTACAGGCGAAAAACGTATTATAGAAACAGATTTAGCTATTATTGCTTTAGGAACACGTTCTAATCCAATTCTTCTTGAAGCAACTCCTGACTTAGGATTAAACAAGAAAAATTATATTGTTACAAATCCAGAAACAAATGAAACTTCAATTCCAAATGTCTATGCAGGCGGCGATATTGTTACAGGTGCAGCCACTGTTATACAGGCTATGGGCGCTGGTAGAAAAGCTGCTCAAGCTATTGCTAAGAAATTTGATTTAGAATAAATCTTGAAAGTATATTTTTGAGAGGGGAAAAGCGCGTTTTATAAAACGAGTTATTCCCCTCTTGAATTTTAGAATATTGCTATTTCTTACTTAATATAAGAGATACTTTAATATCTTTAATCATAAACTTCTTCTTGCTATAAATTATTTATATGAAAATTTTACAATTATAGTATTAATTGTGAAATATATAGGAAATACTCATGTCAGATACAATTTTATGTCCACAATGCCAATGCGATTACTGCTATAATGATGGTATGAATAATGTTTGCCCAGAATGCTCACACGAGTGGAATGGAAACGAAACAAATAATGAAGAGGCTCTACATGTTGTAGATTCAAATGGCACTTTATTACAAGACGGCGACTCCGTTGTTGTAATCAAAGACTTAAAAGTCAAGGGAGCTTCAAACCCTATTAAACAAGGCACACTTGTTAAAAACATCACACTTGTAGATATAGCAGGTCATAATATTTCATGTAAAATTCAAGGCTTTGGTGCTATGAACTTGAAATCTGAATTCGTGAAAAAAGCATAAATGTGAACTTGGGCTTTAGCCCACAGTGAACAAAGACTTTAGCGAGTGAAGCATTTAGCTTCTAAATGCAAACGAGGTTTCGTGCACGAAGTTGCCGAAACAAATAGTTTAAATGTGAACTTGGGCTTTAGCCCATAGTGAACAAAGGCTTTAGCGAGTGAAGCATTTAGCTCCTAAATGCAAACGAGGTTTCGTGCACGAAATTGCCGAAACAAATAGTTTAAATGTGAACTTGGGCTTTAGCCCATAGTGAACAAAGGCTTTAGCGAGTGAAGCATTTAGCTCCTAAATGCAAACGAGGTTTCGTGCACGAAATTGCCGAAACAAATAGTTTAAATGTGAACTTGGGCTTTAGCCCATAGTGAACAAAGGCTTTAGCGAGTGAAGCATTTAGCTCCTAAATGCAAACGAGGTTTCGTGCACGAAATTGCCGAAACAAATAGTTTAAATGTGAACTTGGGCTTTAGCCCA
>CAYJHN010000157.1:2528-4881 GCA_964369985.1 uncultured Desulfovibrionaceae bacterium
CATAGTGAACAAAGGCTTTAGCGAGTGAAGCATTTAGCTCCTAAATGCAAACGAGCTTTCGTGCACGAAGTTGCCGAAACAAAAAATTTAAGGGAAAATTCAATTTTATTTATGAATTTTCCCTTTTTTCTTATTTTAAAAATTTCTTCTTTACATCTTCTGGAAATGAACAAATTTTGAAATCTTTATTTATACAGGCATGTAAGGTCATACCCTCTGCCATGACTTTTGTTTTGCTTTCATCTAAAAATTGGTAGGAAAAACGAATGCTTGCTTTTTTTAATTCGCTTACTCCAATACGCACATAGATAAGATTATCGTATCTTACTGAAGTTCTATAACGCATTTCAGCTTCACGTACAGGCAGGTATAAGCCATCATTTGCTTCCATTTCTGAATAAATAAAATTGACTTCCCTACCTAAAAAATTTCTCGCTCTTTCGCATATATGCAAATATTCAGCATAATAAAGAACACCCATCGCATCAGTTTCACCGTAAGAAACATAATGCGGCATATCAGCAATTTTACCTATTGGTTCAAAAAATTTCACGTTTACCCCTTTTATTAAAGTATTTTAATTTTCATTATCGTTATAAATAATTACTGCTTCGTCATCGCCTAAAATATAGAAAGCTTCTCTTACACATTGTAATGAAAAAGCAAGTAATACTGGGCCTACAATCAAGCCACTTGCACCAAAAACAGCTAATCCAGTAAGAATTGACAAAAGCAATACAAAAAATGGCGCATTTATTCCGCGTGAAAGCAGGTATGGTCTCATAAAGTTATCTACAGCAGCAACAACTAACATTCCCCATGCTGCAAGCCCTAAAGCCATAAATGGTGAATCTGTTAACCAAAGCACAAAGCAAAGTGGCACCCAAACTAAGGCTGTTCCTATAAAAGGAATTGGTGCAACTAAACAGGCTAAAAGACCCCAAAAAAGAGGTTCAGGTACTTGAAAAATGGTAAAGCCAATTGTGCAGGCAAGACCTTGCAATAAAGCAACAAACAATATCCCCATAACAACAGAACGTAAAGCACCTCTAATTGCGTCAATAAATCGATTTAACATTGGAATTTCAATTTTTAACAAGCCTAAAGCAAGTTGCTTAATCTGCTTTGCATACATAACTGAAATAGTTGCAAGCACAGCAAACACAAACAAAAACCAAAAATATGACATAATATTTGTCGCAATATTTCTAGCAATACCAGCTGAATTTGTCACTAAGTAGGCAATAAGAGAATTGATTGTTTCTTCCATATTTGCATTTACAGAATCTACAAAATTATTGAGCTCTGGAATAGATTCTAGCCATGCAGTCATAGTATTAAAATAAGACTGTATAGTTTCTGGTATTGGCCAGCCAGCTTTTCTCCATTTTTGTAGTAAAACCACACCGTTAATCACTTGCGGTGTCACCATTGAAATAACTACTATTACAGGCACTAAAATAGCCAGAAAAATAGTTAATACATAGATAACCATTGCTCTTATAGGTGAATATTTATTTTTAAGTCTTTCAAAAACAGGAAAGGATAAAAGACCTAGGCAAGTAGCTAGAAATACAGTTGCTGGATACGGATATAGAAGAATGCCAGATGAAATTAGGGCTAAAATAACAAGAATTCTTTCCATTTTTCCTCAAGTAAATAAAAAAGATTAATTTAAGATGTATAAACTTTATATTACTTTTTTTTCTTTTACAAGCAAGATATAGTGATATTTTAAAATTTTAAACACTCGATAGTCATTTTTTAGACTTTTTTTAGTTTTATTTTAATCATTTTATAGAATTTATTTAGTCTTTATCTAGTTGGCACGCAAATTGCTATAAGATATAATATAAAAAGAAAAGGGAAAAAAAATCCCTATCATATTTTATAACATAATTATAGGAGAACAAGATGCAACAATCTTCAATTTCCAGCAAAGCACATATACTCAGTTCTAGCCCAAAAAACAATTACATTACAAATCATAGTGAAGAAATACTCACAAAATTAAACGAACACGCAACTACAGCGGAACAAGATATAGACGAAAGAATCCTTGAAATGCAAGATGCTTTTCTTGATATATTTAATTACATTATGCATGAGGAAAAAATATCCCTTAAGGAAAAAATTGTCATATCACTTACAGAAAAAGGTTCTTTAGAAGTAAATGAACATAGCGAACAAAGAAGAATTTTGTATGTACTTTCGCTTAATCCACAGATTTTAAAACTTATGCAAAGACTAGCTGCCGCCGCACTACTCAAGCGTGGAATACAAAACATTAAATACGCAAAAAATATGCCCCTCCACAAAAGCGAAAGTAATAAAGTTATATACCAAACATCAA
>CAYJHN010000158.1:0-278 GCA_964369985.1 uncultured Desulfovibrionaceae bacterium
AATGGAGAAAATATGTCAGGAATTAATCCACAATTTCAGCCAGTTCAAATACGTGACTCAATAACTCAAAATTTAGGCCAAAATGAAAATATCATCTCAAAAGATGGCGGAACTAGATTTGGCAAACAAAGCTCTTTATCAAAAGCATGGACAGGCTTTAAGTCTGCATTCGCTTCGCGAGAAAGTATTGCTAAAAGAGAAAACCAAAAAACCTTACATCATCTTTCAACGCACTTGCAAAGGCAAGGTTTTAGTGAAGATAAAGCTAAGTCCTTACT
>CAYJHN010000158.1:288-2612 GCA_964369985.1 uncultured Desulfovibrionaceae bacterium
ACATCCAAAGTGCAGATATTAGATCTTTACTCGTTTCTGCTAATCAAATTGAAGCAATGACTGTATCAACACAAACACAAATAATTAATAAAATGCAAGAAGGGATTGCTCAAGGGCAAAATCAAATACAGTCTTGTTTAATGGGTATGGTTACTGCCCATGAACACTTTAGCCAAGTTTCTCCAAATCAGCTCCATCCAATTGCTAATGAGATTGTGAGTGTTCTTACACATGAAGGGCTTGGACTTACAGACGATATGAAGCTTCAAAGAACACAAAATCTGCTCCAAGAATTTAATTCTACTCCTAACAGACATTTAGTCGAAGATTTGAAAAGCGAAATCTTTGTTAGCGATGACGCTAATGCTAAACCAGCACCGAAAATGCAATCTGAAATGCTTATAGATTTAATTAAATTTAAATTAGAATGTCAAAGAGCTGCTTTATCTGGCGATACACAACCTGTATTCAACTCTCAACCCCAAGTTCCTCTTTCCTCAGCAGAAAGAAAAGCACATATTGACACAGTGATGGCTCCAGGTTCAGCACTTTCACAGCAAACAGAAGCATTAGGTGTGAAAACACAAACTTTTGTTGAGCGTTTTACAGCTTATTGTAATTCTATTGGTACAGGAGATCAGTCCTTTCTTAGAGCGACTAATCCAATGACTCCACTTTTAGATACTGTACTTGCACCTTTTGCACCTTTTAGGGATGTTTTAACAGCTGCTACTGGTGGTTTTGAGAAAACTGCTAGCAGGACTGAATTTCTTCCTATAGCACCTGGAGTCACTGTTGCTAATAGTCAATATACACCATCGTATGAAGGAAAACTTGAAATAGCAGCAATAGATTTTATGAATGCTTTAAATAGCCAACCAGCCCAAAAAGAAGTTTTGTTAAATAGTATAAGAAATATTTTCTCTCCTATGGAAACAGCTATCGACAATAGTCCATTAGTAGATAAAGGAAAAAGAAAAATTGAAGCATTAAATGCTATTATTCAAAAAGCTTTACCTAAAGTAATAGATCCTAATACTCCAGAAGCGAAAGAATTTATGACACTTATATCGAGAGGTATTTTGCTAGAAAGCTCAATTCACGCAACTACAGACCTAAGTATTTTCAATAGCTTAAGAGATATGCTTGCTGGGCATGTTGTTTCAAGTTTATAAAGTGAAAATAAGATAATTTTTGTTTCGTCTTTTGTAGAAATAAAATATAGAACATCTCTTTTTGTTAATTATAATGAAAAGAGATGTTTTTATTTAAGAAGTAAATATAAAATTTATAAGATTTTGAATTTTTGGTTGGATTTTTAGTTTAATTTTCTTGACAATAAATTTTTTTTAAATAATATATACCCCATAGGGGTATTAGGTATATTGATAAGGAGAAATATATGAAGCAGTGTATGGATGTTGAAGCTATTCAAAAGCGATTAAAAAAAATCGAAGGTCAAGTGCGTGGCATTTCTAAAATGGTAGAGGAAGATAAGCCTTGTGCTGATATTTTAATACAAATTGGTGCTGTAAAATCTGCTCTTCACAAAGCAGGGCAAGTGATTTTAGAAGGGCATATGCACCATTGCGTGCTTGATGGCATAAAGCATGGTAAAGAGGAAGAAACGATTAAAGAACTCATTTCTGCTCTTAATCAATTTTCAAAAACAATATAAGTATAGGAATTAAATCTTATGGAAAACTATATCTTTAAACTAAATTCAATACCAATGATTTGCATATCAGGTGTATTTTTACTAGCAAGTTTTATTACAGAATATATTGTTCCTATTATGGGTGGGAGTTTTGAATTTGTAATAAATCCTGCTTGGGCATCGCTTTTGATTTCTGGCACACCTCTTCTTTATTTGGCAATAAGAAATACTTTACAAAAGAGAATTACTTCGCCTTTGCTTATAACAATTGCAATGATTGCTGCTGTTTATATTGGTGATGTCTTTGCTGCTGGTGAGGTAGCTTTTATTATGGCTATAGGTGAATGGCTTGAAGACAGAACTGTTGAAAAAGCGAAAAAAGGTATTGAATTACTTCTTGATTTAGTTCCAACAAAAGGCAGAAGAATAACAGAAATAGAGGGTAAGAAACAAGAGCAGATGATTGATGCTGAAGAAATACAAGTAAATGATATTCTTCGCGTTTTTCCTGGAGAGGCTTTTGCTGCTGATGGTATAATTGTTTCGGGAAATACAACTGTTGATCAATCTATTATGACAGGTGAATCCTTGCCTATAGATAAAGAAGAAAATGATGAAGTGTTTACAGGCACAATTAACCGTTTTGGCTCTGTTGATATTAAGGTAA
>CAYJHN010000158.1:2622-4825 GCA_964369985.1 uncultured Desulfovibrionaceae bacterium
CAAAATCATTTGTAAACTCTTCACTACAAAAAATGATTAATCTTGTAGAAGAGGCTGATAATCACAAGGCTCCAACGCAAAAAATTGTTGATAGATGGGCTGGTTATCTTGTTCCAACTGCTTGTGTCATTGCAATTATCACATATTGTATTTTTGCCTTTATCTTAGATAGACAAGAAGATGCACTTATTCGTGCTGTTACAATCTTGGTTGTGTTTTGTCCTTGTGCACTTGCTCTTGCAACGCCAACTTCGATTATGGCTGCCATTGGGCAAGCTACAAAAAATGGCGTGCTTATAAAATCTGGCGAGGCTTTGGAGCGTATGGGCTTAGTAAATATTGTGGCTTTTGACAAAACTGGAACTATCACGCACGGTAAGTTGCAAGTAAGTGACATTGTAAGCTTTGGTATTGAAGAAGAAAAGCTTATGACTCTTACTGCCTCAGTAGAAGCTCGATCTGAGCACCCACTTGGCAAGGCTATTGTTTCTTATGCAAAAGAAAAGAATATTGTTTTATCTGATATTAAATTTTTCTCTATGAGTGTTGGTAAAGGCATTTTTGCTAATATAAACAGTCAAACATATTATTGCGGAAACGAACAGCTTTATAAAGAAATATATCAATCTGATTTGCCAAGTGAAGTAGAGCAACAACTTGCAACATTTCGTGATGAGGGCAAAGCTATTATTATTGTATTTACTAAGAGTGAAGTATTAGGAATTATAGCACTTTCTGACACAATAAAAGAGCTTGCTGCAAAAGCTATAGAGTCTCTGAAAAATGCAGAAATCACAAAAACAGTGCTTCTTACAGGCGATAATGAAAGGGCAGCAAACTTTATTTCAAATAAGGTAGGAATTAGCGAAGTGTATTCTTCTCTTTTACCTGAAAATAAAGTTGAAATGGTACAGAAGCTTTCTACTGACACGCAAAAAGTGTGTATGGTAGGTGACGGCGTAAATGACGCACCAGCACTAAAAACTGCCTTTGTTGGGGTGGCAATGGGCACAATGGGAAGTGATATTGCTATTGATGCAGCGGATATTGCTATTATGGGTGATGATATAACAAAAATCTCTTATATCAAAAAACTTTCTGATGCTACTATCTTTTCAATAAAGTTTAATATCACACTTTCAATGGTGATCAATTTTGGAGCAATTATTCTCTCTATTGCTGGTTGGCTCACGCCTGCAACAGGCGCCTTGGTGCATAATGCTGGTTCAGTACTTGTTGTTCTTAATGCAGCACGCTTATACGAAAAGAAAATTTCGTATTAAAACAGTCACTCAGAAAGAAAGAGTCATATAGTTTTATTAAAAAGGGGCAAAAGGCTCCTTTTTATTTTATATCCTATTTCGAGTGATAATTATTTTATATTTCTTTATAGCTCTTTAAACTTTCTTTCATATTTCTTCTACAAAGCTTCTATAAATCCTAAAGAGAAATTTCATCTTTTTTATTAGATTATTAAAAAATCAAAGTAGAGTTATATGTTAATGCTAGATGAGAAATTTGCGTATTTATTTATCTTAACGTAATATTCTAAAGAAAAGTAACAAATTATAGAGAGCTGCATATGAAAATATTAATTGTTGATGATGATTATGATATCAGAAATATTATCAAGCTTTATTTAGCTAATGAATCATACGAAGTATTAGAAGCAGGAAATGGAATTGAAGCTCTTGAAATTCTTGATAAAGATATTGATAACAGTATTGATTTAGTTCTTCTTGATTCTATGATGCCACAAATGAATGGCACAGAAACTTGTCTTGAAATTCGTAAGAAATATACTCTTCCTATTCTTTTTCTGACAGCCAAATCAGAAGATATGGATAAATTCACAGGCTTTTCTTCAGGTGCAGACGATTATATAACAAAACCCTTTAATCCTATAGATTTGATTTCGCGTGTGAAAGCCCATGTAAGAAGGTATAGAAATTATACACAAACTCCGTCATCGCAGGCAAATGTTCAAGAAAATAAGCTTGATGAACTTAGTTATGGCGATTTAGAAGTAAATTTTTCAGCCAGAACTCTCACAAAAAATGGCAAGCCTATAAAATTGACGAAGATAGAATTTTCTATACTTGAACTTTTCTTGAAAAATCGAAAAAGAGTCTATAGTTTAGAGCAGATATACACAAATGTATGGGGTGAATATAATATCCTCAATGCTGAAAGCACAGTTTCT
>CAYJHN010000159.1:0-4819 GCA_964369985.1 uncultured Desulfovibrionaceae bacterium
CTTTTGTGAACAAAAGACAAGGTTTCCCCCTCACCCCCTTCCTTCCAAAAAACTTTTTATTTTCACCGAATCAAAGAATATTTTAAACTAAAAGTTGTTTAGCGGTGTACAGCTACTCTAAAACAGAATATGACAACAGTTCAAACAAAATAATCATTATTTATATCTATCAAGAAAAAAAGATTGTTGACACTTCTTGCATGAAAAGATTAAGCTCTTATTAAGGATTGCTTATGAAAACACTTTTAATCACTACTGGCGGCACTATTGCTTGCACTTTATCTGATAAAGGTTGGACACCAACTCTTAAGGGCAGTGATCTACTCACACATCTTCCTTACAACACAGATTTTATAGATATTTTTGATTTTGAACTCGTTGACAGTTCTGTTATGACAGACAAGCAAAGAGAAGAGCTTGCATACCTTCTATGGCAGAAGAGAAATGATTACGATAATTTTATTATCACACACGGCACAGATAGCATGGCTTTCACAGCGGCATATCTTAGCTGTGCTTTAGAGAATTTTCCTAAAACTGTCGTGCTTACAGGCTCACAGCTCTCTATTCTCGAAAAAAACACTGATGCCTTGAAAAACCTTTCACTTGCACTTGATATAGCTAAGAAAAATCTTTACTTTGGTATTTGTTTAGCCTTTGGTGGTAGAATTTTGCCAGCCTCTTCTGTGACAAAGTTTGAAACAGAAGGCTTTTTGGGCTTTGACACAAATGCTCGTATTTATTTAGAAACACCATTAACTCTGCCATGCGAAGAAGCAAAATATAAGACTATACAAAAGAATAAAGTGGCGATTATCTATGTCACACCGCAATTTCCGCAAGAATTATTTTTAGCTTATAAAGATATGTATGCTGTTATCGTGCTTTCACTCGGTGCTGGCGGCATGCCTAAACAATACGAAGAAAGACTTGAAATATTACAAGAAAAACATAATGTGAAAGTGTATATTAAAAGCCAATGCATTTATGGCAAAATTGAAGAAAGATACGCTAGTCACGAAGGCGTGAAGAAGTTTATTCCAATACTAGAAGAAAGCATTGAATATGCTTTATATAGGATTATGTTTGACTCAAATTGAGAAACAACCCTTAAAACTTGGAGTTATTATGTCGAAAACATTGAATATTTTATGGACAAACGACAACCCTCTCACAGTTGAATTTATGGTATTTATGTATGCAACTAATTCACTTCGCAAGAAATTTTGGGAAGAAGTGCATGTGCTTGCATGGGGAGCTACAGCAATGCTCTTAGCAAAAGACAAAAAAGTGCAAGAACTTGTAAAAACATTTATTGCAGAGGGCGGACAAATGTCTGCTTGCAGGGCATGTGCTGAAAAATTAGATATTGTTGAAGAATTAGAAGCTATTGAAGGACTTGAACTCTTCTATGTAGGCGAACATTTCACAAAGATTATTAAGGACGACGAAAAGTTATTAACGCTTTAACTCTTTATGCCTCCCTCGCGGGAGGCATAATTACTTTATTCGCCTTGCATAATTAAAACACATATTTAAAGGCAACATAGCCTCTATGCACTTCTTGGTTTGAGCCATATTCTCCGCTATAGTTGAGAGAGAAGCTCAAATCATTTATGTCATACTCTAAACCAAGATCAGCAAGAAATACGGTATTGTCTTCTGAATTTTTTGTGATGAAGTCTGTATTAAAGAAAGTGAGCTTTGATTCTATATCGTCACTTGCTAATTTTTGACGTATGCCTAAGCCAGCAAGAAGTGAGAGTTCTTTATTTTCCCCAAAGTTCCAAGAGCTATTCCAGTCGAGGTTGAAGCTTGCAAATAAGGCATTGTATGAGCTTGAAGCATAATGCATATTATAGCCTGACACATTCCATTCAATATCATAATCATCAATATTTGCAGAGAGATAGCTTATACCTAGCTCTGGAGTAAGAAAGTGGCTTTTTCCAAATTTCAAGGTGTAGCCTGTAGCAATTTCAGCATAAAGTGCTTTATTTGCATACTCACTTTGTGCAACAAGAAGAGGGCTGATAGCATAATCAGATTCATTTTCACCTAGAGAAGCAGTCAATTGCCCACGCACATACCATTCAGGTTTAATCTTATAATTTGCGTGCACACCAAGTGCAAATGTAGTGGAATCTACTTCCATATTATAAGTATCAGCACTGTAATTACCAGCATTGAAATCTAAATGCCCGCCTATAGCAAAAACATCGCTCACATTATATGTTAATCCACCTACTATACCTGAGTTATTTCCTGCAAAATCATTATCGCTGTTATCTAGTCTTGAAATATATGGTGTAAGGAAGATCTGCCACTTATTTTGTGCTTGCATATCTGAACCAGCTGCCATGCCTACATGCTCATTTTGTGCAATCAAATTTGCATCTGTGTATACTTTAACAAGATTTGTGCGTAAAGAATTAGAAATATTTGTAAATTGATTTTGCACTTGCGAAATAGCATGCTGCATGCTTGCCTTGCCAGTTGTATTGTCTTCATTGATATTTGCTTCAAGTTTTACTGTGGCTGTGTTTGCATTTGTTCCATTTATTGTGGCTGTTAAAAATGGCACTTCTGTTTTTACTTCCTTTATCGTTCCCGAAACATTAGCAGAGCCAGAAGCTTGTAAGACATCATTAATAGACACCATATTTGCAAGAGTATATTCTTTGCCTAATGCAAAGCCTTGCGTTACTGTGCCAGGGCGTAAAATAAAGCTTGAATTATCAAAAGTAACACTAGCAGTATTGCCAAAAACAGCATCATTTGCAGACCAATCACGCAAAGTCGTTGCCCAAGTGCCTATATTGTAGTTGCGTTGACTATAGATTTCAAAAGCTTTTGCACTTGCTCCAGCACTTTGCACAGACGCACTTGCATTTATAATACCCGTGTTATTTAATGTAGTTGTACCAAATGTTTCTAAATATATGCCATAGGCTGTTGCATCTGCAGTAGTTGTGCTACTTGCTGAAGTTGTGGCTATTCCGCCTAATGCTGTGACATTAATAATACCGCTATTAGATAGAGTATGAGTGCTTGAGCCTGTAGTGCTTGCTATTGACATACCATACGCCTCAGCATTTGCTTCAGCACTGCCTAAAGTTGAAGTTGCCTTTCCACCTGTAGCTCTGACATCAATACTTCCTGTATTGCTCAAATCATGAGTGCCCCGAGCATATACCAACATTCCGTATGCCGTTGAATTAGCTGTTGTAATACCACCGTTTGCTGTTCCGCCTATTGCTGTCACATAAAGAGCATTGCTATTGCTCAAAGATGAATTTGCATTGTCAGAAGGATTATATACATACATTCCGTAGGCTAGAACATTTGTGTTGGAAGGTCCACTTGAACTAGTTTTTCCAGCTATTGCTGATACATTTATTATACCACTATTATTTAAAGTATGCTCGCCATCACCAGCTACATACATACCATGAACATTTGCTCTGGCATAGTCTTTTCCTGTTCCGGCACTTGCTGTTACGTTAAGAGTACCGTAATTGCTTAAGTCATGATTGCCTTTTGCATTCGCATACATACCATAGGCAATATTAGAAAATAAGCCTGCTGCATTAGAAGAAGAGACATTAATAGTGCCATAATTGCTTAAGCTATGATTGCCTGAGGATAGACTTGTAGCATTCATACCAAAGGCAACAGCACTATCGTTTATTCCAGCTATAGCAGTAGAATTTATCACATTAAAATTATTCATGCTAAAACTACCCAAAGATCCATACATAGCATAGCTGTAAATATCTTGTTTTGTACTTGATGTAGATCCTTGTGCTAAAGAATTGAGAGTGCCATAATTGTTTAATATATGATTACCTAAAGCACTCACTGACATAGCTTCAGAAGAAATATTATTTAGAGAAGGGAGATTTGCATTGCCTTCGATAGTTCTGACATTGATATTGCCATAATTAAATAAAGTATGATTGCCATTACCCTCTGCAAACATAGCATAACTTTGAAGACGTGTTGTACTTGAGGACAAAGAAGAAGAAGATGAATTTGAAATAAGATCTATATCTATATTGCCATAATTTTTAAAAATATAGTTAATAGAGCCAGTAGTATGTGAACCATACATAGCTGATTTAGAAAGCTGTGTTGGGATTGTATATTCATTGCCTGTAAGAGTGCCTAAATTGTTCAATACAGGATTGCTAAAGCTTGCAATCATACCTGATGCGAGAGCTTCTGTTGCAATAAATGGGCTTGTTAGCATTGTGGCAAAAGCGAGTGAGCCAAAAACATTCAATAAAGCACATTTTTTTAATACTGCAATATAACGATTTTTCAAATTTGATAATGCCTTTTTTGTGTGCATAAGTTACTTCCTTTTTTAAAGATGTTTTATATTGCCAAAAGAGTTGGCACTTTAATTGTAAGCAGATTAAATGTGCAAGACTTGTTCCAAGCTGAATACTCTTATTGGCGAGCAATTTTGAATGACTTAATTGAATTATAATGTAAGTATAGATAAATGTAAATTTTTATTAAAGGAGTAGATATATTTTTCGTCAGTCAGAGAAGGACTTGAGTTGACATGAGAAGCAAAAAATTTATCTTTTACACAATTTAATATTATGAATTTTTATTTTTAAAAGCATGGATTCTCACGCTTCGTTTTTATGGAAAAAACTCGCTCAGAATGACGCTAGGTTGAGACTTAATTTACCATTATTACTAAGAGTTAGACTTACAATGAAAGTCATTCTGATGAGGGCTAAGCCCGACGTGAGAATTCATGCCATTTATAAAAAAGGCTAAAGCATTTCTTCGCTACGCTCAG
>CAYJHN010000160.1:0-4798 GCA_964369985.1 uncultured Desulfovibrionaceae bacterium
TAGACAAAGGGGCAAGCAGTAATTTTGAAAAATTTTTACAAGAATCAGACATTGTTGTGCTCTGCCTTTATCCTGAAAACATACTTCCTTGGATTGAAAAATACGCAAAGAACATTAAGCCAAACACCTTAATTACTGATGTTTGTGGTGTAAAATCAAACTTTATTGCCAAAGCTCAAGAAATACTTTCTCAATATAATATAGAATTTTATGCTTCACACCCTATGCGAGGAAAAGAAGTATTAGGCATTGAAAATGCTGATTCTGACATGTTTAAAAATGCGAATCTCATTCTTTGCCCGACTGAAAAAAATACTCTTGAAGCAGAAGAGAAAATTATTGCTTTGGGTAAAACCTTAGGCTTTAGTGTATTTCCAAAACTTTCGCCAAAAGAGCACGATTCTATGATTGCGTATTTAAGTCAACTTACGCATGTTATTGCAGTTTGCCTTATGACTTCTCGCGATACAGAAGATTTTGTAAAATATTCTGGAGATTCTTTTAGAGATTTAACAAGAATTGCAAACATTGACGAATATTTATGGTCTGAACTTTTTATCACAAATAAAGACTTACTGTGTGATGAAATTGACTTATTTACTGAAAAAATGCTCAAACTTAAAGATATGATTAAGCATGAAAAGAAAGATGAAATGATGGATTTATTTAGGCTTTCATCTAAAAATCGAAAGAATTTTAATAAGAAGAATATATAATAATTCAAAAGTACCTTATTTAAATTTATTATTCTATTTTAGAATTACTACTATCTTTACTTTTAGAGCACTTATCCACCGCTAAACAAAATTTAGCTTAAAGCGTAGTTTAATGCGGTGAAAATAAAAAGTTTTTTGGAAGGAAGGGGGAGAGTTTGAGAGGGTGAAACCTTGCCTTTTGTTCACAAAAGCATGGTTTCCCTCTCTCAAGAGAGCAAGTTTTAAAGTCTATAATTCAAAAACTTTTATCATAAAATAAAACTTGAAAAAAATATGAATTATTGCTACTTTTCATCTAATCAAATTGTAATAACATAAAATTATTAAGGAATATATATGCGTGTTTATTTAATAGGTGCTGGCCCTGGTGACGTCGAATTACTTACATTAAAAGGCAAAAGAGCTTTAGAAGAAGCTGATGTTGTTGTGTATGACGCTCTTGCAAATGACAGTATGTTAAAATTTGCAAAAAAAGATGCCGAATTTATCTATGTAGGTAAAATTTCTGGTAATCACGCAATGAAACAAGATGATATTAACCAACTATTAATTGATAAAGCAAAAGAAAATGGCGGACAAATTGTTGCACGATTAAAAGGTGGAGATCCTTATATTTTTGGTAGAGGCGGCGAAGAGGGCGAAGAATTACATAAAGCTGGCGTCTATTTTGAAGAAATTCCTGGAATTTCAAGTACAATCGGTGGAACTGCCTATGCAGGTATCCCTGTAACTCACCGTGCTTATTCATCTTCTTTTACCGTTATTACTGGTCATGAAGATCCAACAAAACCTGATAGTGTACACAATTGGGACGCATTAGCAAATTCTGCATCTACTTTAGTTTTTGTTATGGGCATGGCTAATCTTCCTGCTATTTCAAAAAATTTAATAAATGCTGGCATGAAAAAAGATACTCCAGCTGCCTTAGTGTATAAAGCAACAACACCTGAACATCGCTCTATTACAGGAACTATAGAAAACCTTCCTGAATTAGCTAAAGAGCACAATTTTACAAATCCTTGCTTGATAGTTGTTGGCGATGTTGTTAAAATGAAGAATAAGCTTGACTGGTATGAACAAAAACCTCTACTTGGTAAAAAAATAGTAGTCACAAGAGCAAGAGAACAAGCAAGCTCAATTGCACAATCTCTTTCTTCTTTAGGTGCACAAGTAATTGAATTTCCTACTATTCAAATAAATCCTATTGCAGATTTCACAGAAGTAAAGAAAGAAACTTCAAAAATGTCTGAATACGATTGGGTTATCTTTACTTCAGTAAATGGTGTAGAGCATTACTATAATGCCTTAGAAAAAATGAAGAAAGATTCAAGAGTTTTTGCTAGTACAAAAATTGCAGCCATTGGACCAGCAACAGCACAAGGTTTAAAAGAAAGAGGCATTATTGCTGATTTTGTACCAACAGCCTACATGGCAGAGGGTATTGTTGAAGGTTTAAATTCTTTTGGCGTTGAAGGTAAAAACATACTCATTATTAGAGCAAAAGAAGCTCGCGAACTCTTGCCTAAAGAACTAGAAAAAGCAAAAGCAAAAGTTAAAATACTTACAATTTATGAAACTGTGCCTGCTACAAATGACAAAGAAAAAATGCAAGAAATGATTAAAAACAACGAAATTGACTGCATTTCGTTTGGTTCTTCATCAACAGTAACAAATTTCTTTGCTCAAGTTCCACAAAATATACTTGAAAATACGAAGGTAAAATTTGCATCTATTGGCGAAATCACATCAAATACATTATCAACATTTGGTTTCACTGCAGATATTCAACCTGAAAATTTCACAATTCCTGAACTTGTTGAAGCAATTAAAGAATATTACAATAAATAAGAGAAAATATATGAAATTAAAATTAGCAATATTAGCTTCTGGCTCAGGCTCAAATGCGCAAGCAATTATTGAGGCTTGCCAAGCTAATATTATTAATGCAGATGTAAAACTTGTTTTTACAAATAAAGCGGATGCAAAAGTGCTTCAAAGAGCACAAAACTTAGGTGTTAAATCACATTGCTTATCACATAAAGATTTTGCTAATCGTGAAGAATATGACAAAGCTCTTTTAAAGATTTTACAAGAGCATGATGTTGATACTATAGCCATGGCTGGCTATATGCGTATTGTTTCGCCTTTACTTATAGATGCTTATAGAGATAGAATTATAAATGTACACCCTGCTATTTTACCTGCTTTTCCTGGGGCTCATGGTATTTTAGATGCAAAAAATTGGGGCGTAAAACTCTTTGGTTTGACTGTACACTTTGTAGACGAAATAATGGACAATGGCTCTATAATTATTCAAGCAGCACTACCTGCTGATTTTTCAACAGCTGAAGCTGAAGAAATAACTGTAAATAACTTACACACATTAGAACATAAATGTTTTGTTCAAGCTCTTACTTGGCTTGCCGACGAAAGATTAGTTATCGAAGGCAGAAATGTAAAACTAAAAGAAAACAAAGATGTAAGCTATGAACAAATACCAAATGCTTTAGTATTTCCATTTTTAGAGAGGAAAAAAACAATTTAGTAGCACTTGCAAATATAAATTTAATGCCTTATTATACTAGCATGTATAGATGAGTTTTTAATTTATTTAAAATAAAAGGATCTTTATGAAAAACACAAGACTTTTATTGGTTAAAACATTTATTATTGCTACTTTACTTACATTTTGCGTCATTTCAATGGTTTCACATTTAAAAATGAACCACTTAGCAGAAGTGCTTGCATCAAAAGAGGGTATTATTACTAATATAATTAATACCACTTTGATGCCATCAAAAATTCTTGCTCGTTACCAATCCTTATCTGATAATGACTTAACAGAAGAAGAGTTTAATAAAATAGCAAAAACTGTCTATTCGCCTGCTCGCTATGCTGCTTTTGTTTTACTTAAAGACGATAAAACTCTTTATGTCTATCCTAGTGAATTTAATTCAGACTCAATTGGCTTAGATTTTTTTGAAAACGAGAGCTTATCAAATGAAGCCGATTTTTCAATGATCAATAATGCACCTTTCTTTTCAGGCCCTTTCAAATTTATCAAATCGCAGAATGTTCTTTTAGTTTTTGTACCTATACATGTTTATAATGAAAAAAGCGTGAGAACTTTTTGGGGCTTCATGGCTTCATCTGTTTTAATACCTGAGATTTTTACAGAATCTTGCTTATTTTCATCTGTACAAGGAATATATGAATATAAGTTTTCAATAGCAACCAATACAAATAAAAGCGTTGTTAGCGAATCAGCTGATTTTAATTCATATTTATCACTTTCTAAAACAATATCTTATGAAAATCTTGATATAGAATTTGCGCTTTCATACAATTTTTTAGATTTTATTAATATCCCACTTTATTTTTTTACATTTATCGTATTCTTATCTCTCTGTTTTTTTGCATTTTATTTCTTTCTCCCATATAACAAAAGGTTCTTCTTTAAAAAACAAAAAGAACATATTGATATTCTAACAAATGTATATAATAAAAATAAGCTCTTAGATTATATTTACCTAAATGAACAAAAAGAAAAAAAACCATTTGCACTTATATATATTGATATAAACAATTTTAGCAATATAAATTTAACATATGGTAATCATGTAGGCGATAATTTACTGATAAACTTTGTAGATAGAATAAAAAAATCAATTAAAGTACCACATAAAATTACACGTATAGGTGCAGATAAATTTATTCTTATTTTTGAAAACCTTTACTCAAACGAGCAGATAAGAGAATTAGAATTTTCTTTATTGAAACTAGCTTCAACGCCATTTGATTTTGATGAGAATATAGTAAGAATAAGAGCTCGTGTTTCACACGCTATATACCCAAATAATGGTAACACCTATACTGAACTTACTGATTTTTTATTCAAAAAACTCCCACCTAAAGAAGGATAATTAAAATAAAACAGTCATAAATTCCCTTTAAGATTCCCTAAAAGATAATTTATGACTGTGTTTTTTTATATGCTATTTTTATTGTAGCTTTAATGTTGAAGGAATATTATTCATTAAACTATCACCTTCTACAGAACTTACAGTATAATCAAGATTTAA
>CAYJHN010000161.1:0-632 GCA_964369985.1 uncultured Desulfovibrionaceae bacterium
ATGCTATTAGCAATTAATACAAGCTTCTCAAAGTTATCACTTTCAAGAGCTTCTGCTACTAAATCATTTACAAGATCTGCACTGTCATCAGCTGTGTTATTATCATTATCAGCATCTTCAACATTCTTTAAGGCTGTTTCAGTGTATTTATCAGCATCTAAGCCTAACTCATTAGCAATTTCAGCAATATCTTCAATCTTGCCATCGCCTAAGATAAGGTCATTACCACCTTGAGCAAAGATAAGATCATCATCTGCACCACCGATAAGAATATCGTGATCGCCAGCATCTTGTGCAACACCATTTGTTGTAGGAAGATCTAATGAGTTAAACCATTCATGATTATCAATAACATATTGCATTGCTGCACTTTCAGATGGAATGTATAATTCACCGTCAGAACCTATGATATTGATTTTCTTAGCAACTTCATTTTGCACAAAACTTGCAGTCACGCCACCAATAATTAAATCAGCTCCAATACCGCCATTTGCAAGACTTGTTTCATAACTATTGCCAGATACAGTACCTGTTTCAGGATCAAAGAGACCACTACCGTCTTTTGACATTTTAATTGTCACACCGGCAATACCGCCAAATGTTTTATTTAGAGTAGTTTCTAAACCACTAGC
>CAYJHN010000161.1:642-952 GCA_964369985.1 uncultured Desulfovibrionaceae bacterium
ATTACCTAAACCAACAACATCTAAAGAACCGCCATCTAATTCACTTTCAAGTTTTTCGATTGGTGTAAGATTTTCATAATAGGTTGCTTCAGCAACTAATTTACCTGAAGCATCATACTTCAATGTGATTCTATATTCTTCTGATGTAAAACCTTGAGAGACATATTGTCCAGAAGAGTTTAGTTTAAAAATTTCTCCCTTAGCTAACCAAGTATCACCCGCTTCTTTACCTGTTGTATCAAAGTAAATATCTATATCGCGGTGATCTGGGAATAACCAACTGCCATGATTCTCTGAGTTACTGACACCA
>CAYJHN010000161.1:962-4571 GCA_964369985.1 uncultured Desulfovibrionaceae bacterium
CATTCGCAATATCATTGAAATTAGCTATATTATTATTAATTTCAGTTGTGGTTGTAGTATAGTTTCCAGTTGGTGCAGTAAATCCATTAGAACTAGGCTCACCATCAGTGATAAAGAAGGTTTTATTTTCTATAGCTTCTCCATCAGCATTTACTTTATCTTGTTTTGCAAGCCACTCTGCTGCTGTTTCTAACGGATTATCGTAGTTTGTACCACCGCCAACAGGTATATATCCACCGCTATTATCGAAGAAATCAACTATAGCATTAGCTGCTGCTGCTGGGTCATCACCACTATAAACTACATTGCCATTATTATAGATTTTACCGTCTTTAAGAGTGAACTCATAAGCTGTTGCGTTCTGATTAAAGGTAACAATTTGCAGGTTGATTTCACCACCTAATGAATTGTTTGCATGAGTAAAGAGGGTTTTTCCTAAGAATTCTTCTAAAGCATTTTGAACACTATAGTCCATTACACTTGAATGGCCACTTTGCCCCATAGAGCCAGAAACATCAAGAATTAATGAAACATTATAATCCTGACCATCTGTAAATGAAGCACCTGAACCAATTTGGCCAAGCAAATCATTAGGAGTTTCAATTTCTTTATCAGACCAGCTTGCATTGAAGATAGCACTGTCAGAATCTTTATCAGCATCAGTGATTGTGATTTCAACTTGTTTGCTCACAACACCATCTACTGGTGTGCTACCAGCAGGTTTTTGAGTTGAAACAAACCAATCTTCGTTGTTTGATGTAGATAATGTTGTATCGCCTAAAGTAATGTTTGTTTGACCTTCTGAACTTGTTGAAACTAGGTTATCACCATCATCATACCAGTTACCATCTTTATAAGTAGCTGTAAGTGAAGTAGAACCTTCTGTAATTGTGATTTGAGCGCCATTTTCAAAGTCTGCACCAAAGTCAAGGCTAAAGACACTTTCAGCATTTGCATCGCCAATTACGTTTTCAAACTTATCAGCACCAGCTTCTGGAGCGTCATCAACAATAGTTACAGTAACAGTAGCTGTTGAGCTTGCACCATTATCGCCTGTTACAAACATATCAAATGTAATATCTTCTTGAGTATCAGAAGCTGCATCACTTGTTACAGCATCATTAAGAGTATATTCGTATTTGATTACACCATTAGCAACTGAAAGAATCTTTACTGTGCCATTTACTACTGTAGCAGAAGAGCTACCCCAAGAGCCATCAGCTTGCAATGTAAACTTTGTACCTGCAATAGTGATTGCTTGTGGTTCGCCGCCTTCATAGCTCACTTCGCCAACTTGGCTAAGTTTGCTTGTGTCAGTATTTGTACCTTCAAGAAGGTGTTCTTCGTCTACAGTTACACCAGTAGGAGTTAAATCTAAAGCAAAGCCTTCTTTTGTGCCTTCAAGGATAATAAAGTGACTATCGCTATCGCCATCAACATCAGTGCCTTTTACATTGATTTTTACATCGCCTGTAAAGCCTTTGAGTTGTTCATAATTCCAAGTTCCATCTGCATTAAGAGTAAAGGTAAAGAATGGATCAGTAGTATCATAGATTGGATTATCTGCTGTACCACCAATAATCTGCCCTTCAACACCTACCACAGTATTTCCATCAAATACAAGAGTGAGAACCTTTGGTGCGCCATTGTAATCTACAGTAATTTCGTATTGCACTGTACCAATATATTCACTTGGTGGAACAATTTCTAATGAAGCTAAATCATCAGCGCCATCAATATCAAGCTTACCATTTACTTTTGCAGATGTCACATCACCAACTTTTTCAGCTGATGTAACTTCATATTTTCCAGCAGCATTAGGATCTGCATAAGCGTCGCCTACAGTTGCATCATTTGAAAGTCTAACAATATCATCTACAATCTCAATATTTATAGAACCATTAGCTTCTTCGCCATCAGCATCTTTTACTACAATATCAAACTTTTCACCTTGTGTTTTATCACTTAGATATTGATCTCTACCTACAAAATCAAATTCAGTTACATCTTTATTATTTGATGCATTGTCATGATCATAAGTTTTTGTTTGTGTATATTCATAGCTTACAGTGCCATTTTCAACCTTAATGTTTGAAATTTCACCGTATTCACCATAGATAGTCACATCTAAGAAACCGTCATTATCAGCATCAGTATATTGAGTTAAGTCAAAGTCTTTTTCTAGACCATTTTCGTCATAACCTTTGATAATAAGAGCTGAAAGGCTATCACCACCGTCAAAGCTAAATGAACCTTGTGCACTTGCAACTGCAGAAGCTGCTCCTACATGTCCACTTGTTTCTTTACCTTCAACAGCAGCATCGTAAGTTGTGTGAGTAATGCTTGAAGTATTTGGACTAAATTCAACACTAGGTTTGTTATTAGCGCCTTTTACAGTAATTATAAGCTCATCACTATCAGTTGCATTATGCTTATCAGTTGTTGTAATAGTAAAGCTTTCTGTTGGAGGTGTAGCTTCATTACCTGTAAGAGCTTTCAATGCATTATACTTAGCACCATCAGCTTCTGTGTATAATGTGTAAGTATAATCGCCATTAGCATCAACAACTAATTTACCATAAGTACCGTCAATAGTGATAGATGCTTCACCAGCTGCTGGAATTGTTTGACCTTCAACTGTAACAGTTTGAATATCACCGTCTGTATCAACATCGTTTACTGCAATATTACCTTCAACAGACATATCTGCTGAATCGTCTGTTACACTATAGTCAAAGCCTTTATCTGTTGTAAGAACGATTTCAGGAGCTTCGTTTGTGCCTTTTACATTTACTGTTACTGTTTCTGTTTTTGGAACGCCATCAACTGTATAGTTGAAAGTAAATGTAAAGTCTTCGTTATAGTCATGGCTTAATTCATTTGCAGCAGGATTTAATGTAAAGCTATACGCACCTGTTGCTTGGTTGAAAGTAAATGTACCATAACCATCAGCATCAGTTAGAGTAAAGATACCACTATTTGCAGCTGTTTCTGTTGCACCAGACAATGTAATTTCACCAATTACGCTGTCTACGTCAGTAATTGTAATGCTACCAGATGCACTTTCTTTACCAACATAATTTGTCATGTCGTCAGAAGTATCAGCATCATTTGTTAGATCAGCACCTTGTGCATCACGACCAATACCTGCTTCAATTACTGAAAGGTTGCTTGTAACAACTACAGATGTGTCGTTATCAGAACCTGTGATAGTAAATTCTAAAGTATCGCTGTCTGTTGCATTATGCTTATCAGTTGTTTGAACTGTAAAGCTTTCTTTTGGAGCTGGGTTCTCATTACCTGTAAGTTTTGAAACTTCTGCTTTTTGAGCTTCAGTAACACCTAAAGTATAAGTGTAGTTTCCGTCAGCATCAATCACAAGGTTACCATAAGTACCAACAATTGTTGTACCGCCAGAAATGTTTGTACCATCAACTGTGATTGTTTGAACATCACCGTCTGTATCGACATCGTTTACTGCAATAGAACCTGTTACAAAGTCATTTGCAACACTTTCTGACAAGCTTGTGTCATCATCTTTCGCTGTAAGAACAATTTCAGGAGCTTCGTTTGTGCCTTTTACATTTACTGTTACTGTTTCTGTTTTTG
>CAYJHN010000161.1:4671-4791 GCA_964369985.1 uncultured Desulfovibrionaceae bacterium
GCAATAGAACCTGTTACAAAGTCATTTGCAACACTTTCTGACAAGCTTGTGTCATTATTTTCTGCTGTAAGAACGATTTCAGGAGCTTCGTTTGTGCCTTTTACATTTACTGTTACTGTT
>CAYJHN010000162.1:0-4776 GCA_964369985.1 uncultured Desulfovibrionaceae bacterium
CTGTTTTAAGCATTCTTTGCTCTCTCAATCCGCGAGATGTTCTTATCTACCATTATGAATTTAAAGTCAAGCAAAAATCTGATATTTTTTTATTTTTTTCTCAAAACTGCTCTACGACAATATTTAGAGTAAAGAGCTTAATTATTGCTTGTGAGAATTCCAGCACGGTAAAGTAGTTCGCGTGAATAATCATCTGCTGCAACATAGCCATCTTCTAATAGGCCTCTTGTATATATCTTATTGTAAATAAAGCAAAAAATGAGGCTACACAAGCCGAAAGATAATAATCCTAAGACAAGTAAAATAATACACCACTTCCAATCTCCTCTAAAGAGTGGAACAAAGAAACCAAAGAAAAGTGTTGTCCAGCTAAAGCCAACAAGCCCTGCTCTGCGTATATTGTTTTTTACTAAGTTCACTTCTTGTGCCATGTTTATATCCTTTTTTATTGTTGTATTAATTAATATAACTACTCTCTTTACTTCGGTCAAGTTTGCAATTTGCCTTCTTTTATAAAATTTAAAGGCCTTATATTCTCAGATGACATTTTTTAAAAAATCTGTATGCTAGACACAAAACTATACTATATATATGTACTACTATGATAAAAAACTTTACTGATTTAGAAAAACACTTAGATTCGCTTGGCATGTTTCATATAAAACCTGGCCAAGACAGAATGCAAAAAGCTCTTGCTAGCCTTAATTTATTTCCTCTTCCTTATAAGGCAGTGCAAGTTGTAGGAACAAATGGCAAAGGCTCTACTTCTACCTTTTTATCTGTGCTTGCTAAAGAACATGGATTAAAAACTGGTCTTTATACTTCACCACATTTTACTTCTTTTAAAGAAAGAATATTATGTAATAATGAACAAGTAGCTGATGATGTATGGGTACAATGTGCTCAAAAAGTCTATAAATCAAATCCTGAACTCTCTGATTTTGAATTTTTAACAGTTCTTGCTGCCTTGATGTATAAGGAATTAGAAGTTGATTTTGTTGTTTTTGAAGCAGGACTTGGTGGAAGATTTGACGCCACAACTGCCTTGCTTTGCGACGCAACAATTTTTACACCTTTTGATTTAGATCATACGCATATTCTTGGAAATACACTTAAAGAAGTAGCCGAAGATAAAGCACACGCACTCACTAAAAACTCTCAATTAGCAATTACTGCATATCAGCAAGAAATTGCTTTAGCGGAAATAGAAAAAGCCTGTGATGAACTAGATGTTCCACTTTTAAAAACATCTGCAACACACTATAATTACAGTCTTTCTCTTAAAGGTAAACATCAGCAAGAAAACGCACATCTTGCACTTTCAGCTTGGCGTGAACTTTCACAGCTTCTTGCTTTACCTATAGAGTTCACTGCAAAAGATCTTTATGAATACGATAATAAGTATATTACTGAAAAAGAAGAATACGCATTAAAAAAATCATTTATTGCTGGCAGATTACAATATATTTCTCAAGAACTTTCTCCAACTAAGGCAGAGATGATTTTAGACGGTGCACATAATATACACGCCTTTAAAAATTTGATTAATTCCTTGAAAGAAGTAGGTTTTATACCCGATGCTATTATATTTTCTTGTATGGCAGACAAAGATATAGATGATATTTTACAAGATCTTATAAAAATCGCAAAACAAGATACAAAGACTATTCTCTACTTGCCAACAATAAAAGAGAATACAAGAGCTATGTCATCTGAAAAACTTGAAATTGAAGTGAAAAAACTGTATTCTTCTGTGAAAGCATGTAAAGATATAGACGAATGTTTGGCTTTTGCAATAAATGACCATAAAAAACGAATACTTATATGCGGTTCACTTTATTTGCTTGCTGATTTTTATGAACTTTACCCTCAATTTTTACAACAATAACAGGAAATTACTATGAGCAATCTCTTTAGAGCAATTCCTTCAGTTTCAAAAATCCTAGACAATATTTCACTCTATATTACAGAAAACAATTATAAGTCTAAGCTCTTAGACTATCCACAAAGTTTGTTGACAGATTTTATCAATGATTACATGACTAAAGTACGAGCTGATATAAAAAGTGAAAAATTAAAATCTGCAGCAGAAATAGATGCTTTATTTAATACTGCAAAGCTCATTAAAAACTTCGAAAAACAGCTTTCGCCTCGTTTAGAACCAGTAATAAATGCGACAGGTGTTGTCATACATACAAATTTAGGGCGTTCACCTCTTAGCAATTCTTCTTTAGAAGCTATCACAAACACAGTGACAAATTACTCAACTGTAGAATTTGATATAAGCACTGGCGAAAGAGGCTCGAGGCATTCTATTGTTCGAGATTTATTGACAAAAATAAGCAATGCTGAAGATGCACTTGTTGTTAACAACAATGCTGCTGCTGTTATGCTTGTGCTTTCTTCCTTTGCACAAAATGGCGAAACCATTATTTCACGCGGCGAATTAGTAGAAGTTGGAGGTTCTTTCAGAATTCCAGACGTGATGGAATGCAGCGGAAGCACTTTAAAAGAAATTGGTACAACAAATAAAACACATAAAGAAGATTATATTAACGCAATTAATGAGCAAACGAAGGCGATTATGCGTGTGCATACATCAAATTTTAGGCTTATTGGTTTTACTTCAAGTGTAGAAACTGCAGAACTTGCACAGATAGCAAGTGATAATAATCTTATATTTATCGAAGATTTAGGTTCAGGCTCCTTTGTTGATTTCGCACCTTTTGGATTGCCAAAAGAGCCTACAGTGCAAGAAGTTGTTTCACAAAACGTTGATGTTGTTACTTTTTCTGGGGACAAGCTTTTAGGTGGACCACAGGCTGGAATTATTGTTGGCAAGAAAAAGTATATTGATATCATCAAAAAGAATCAATTACTCCGCGCTCTTAGACCTTGCAAACTCACATTAGCAGCCCTTGAAGCTTCACTCAGAGAATATTTAAACCCGCAAAAAGCTCTTGAAAATATTCCAACATTAAGCATGCTTACAATGGAATTTAACGAAATTGAAAAAAGAGCAAAAAAACTCGCCTCTCTATTAAAAAGTTCTCTAGCAAAAGAAAAAGTAAGTATTAGCTTAAAGAAAGATTCTTCACGCGTTGGCGGAGGAGCGTTTCCAGAAGCCGAATTGCCAACTGTGCTTGTACAAGTAAAGCCAAGGATTATTTCTTCAAATTCACTAAAAAACAAATTACTTGCAAGCAGCCCGGCACTTATAGGCAGATTAGAAGAAGAAGCTTTTTCTCTTGATGTGCGTACAATAAAACTTACTCAATTCAAAGAGATAGCTACTCTTTTAGAAAGAATTTTATAAATTAGAGCTATTTTAATACTCTTCACATAAGCAAAAAAGTATAAAAAAAGCTGATAGCCTTATTACAAGAGTATCAGCTTTATTTTATTCTTTAAAAAGATATTTTTGAAAATCTAGCAAGGAAGTGTTTTTATTTTTTTCTGCATTTGGGTAAATAATTGGCTTATAACCAAGTTTTTCCGCTTGTTTCTTTCTTATATCTTGTCCGCTTGTTGGACGAATTTGACCATTTAAATCTACCTCGCCCCAAAAAACAGCTTTTTCAGGTAAAGCTCTGTCGTAAAAAGAAGAGAGAATGGCTGCTATCAAAGCCAAGTCAATAGCTGGATCTTGCAATTTGATACCACCACCAAGTTTCGCGTATATATCCACCTGAGAAAAATTGAGTTTCAACCTTTTTTCTAGCACTGCGAGTAATAAATGCAATCTATTTGTATCAAAACCAAGTGCTGTTCTACGTGGATTTGGCAAAAAAGACTGTGCAACCAAGGCTTGCACCTCAACAACTATAGGTCTATGAGAATCAAGAGCCATTGCCATTGCCGTGCCAGATAGTGAAGCATTTCGGGCTTCTAAGAACAAAGTAGAAGGATCATCTATTATAGCAAGCCCCTTTTGTTCCATTTGAAAAACTAATAGTTCATCATTAGGGCCAAATCTATTTTTCAAAACTCTAAATAATCTAAAGCCTTGTCGTCTATCACCTTCTAATGAAATTACTGTGTCAACGCAATGCTCTAAAAGTCTTGGGCCAGCTAAAGTATTTTCTTTTGTGACATGCCCAACCAAGACTAAAGCCACACCAATTTGCTTACATCTTTCAACTAATTCTGTTGCAACAGCTTTTACCTGTGAAATATTTCCAGCTATCCCAGAGGCATTATCGCTCAT
The DNA here is from genome assembly GCA_964369985.1 of uncultured Desulfovibrionaceae bacterium. Classification (GTDB taxonomy): domain Bacteria; phylum Desulfobacterota; class Desulfovibrionia; order Desulfovibrionales; family Desulfovibrionaceae; genus CAYJAZ01. The sequence goes on from CAYJHN010000162.1 coordinate 4,208, forward strand.
TAATGTTTGTACAGAATCCACAATAAGTAGTTGTGGTGCTGTTTTATCTGTAAGTAATGCAAGCACTTCGCTACAAGAATTTGTCGCAAAGGCTAAGAGATTTGGATGCAAAGCTTCAAGTCTTTCTGCTCTTGATTTTATTTGCAAAAGCGTTTCTTCACCGCTCACATATAAAACATTTTTGCCCAGTTTCGCAACAGAACCAGCAAGTTGTAAAAGTAAGGTAGACTTGCCAATTCCAGGTTCGCCGCCTATGAGCAGTGCCGCACCAGGCACAATGCCATCGCCTAATATCTTGTCTAAAGCCTCAATGCCAGAAGAAAAAGGATTTGAGTGTTCTACCTGAACTTCTGCCAAGACTTGTGGTTTGCTCACGTCTCTTTTTAGTGCAGGTGTTCCGCTTTTAACATCCTGCATAGCAGCTTCTAGCGTGTTCCACGAGTCGCATTGTGAGCACTGCCCTTGCCATTGTGCAAATTGTTTGCCGCATTCTGAGCAGATATATATTTCTTTTATTTTTTTCATTATTTGTAGTAGAGGTTTTTCGAGAGGGGGAACCACATTTTTCT
>CAYJHN010000163.1:0-4751 GCA_964369985.1 uncultured Desulfovibrionaceae bacterium
CGCTCATTGTATAGGTTTCCAAAGGACGGTAGTCCTTTGGCCGTCGGAGACAAAACGATACAGCGAGTATAAACACGAAAACAAAAACTCTCTTCTTTAGCGGAGCCTATTGCTTAACCGCTCATTGTATAGGTTTCCAAAGGACGGTAGTCCTTTGGCCGTCGGAGACAAAAACTGTTAGCGACAAAAAAGTTTTTATTATATTTGAAAACTTGCAGAAAAAGCAAAGTTGATATACTCTTGCATCACTTAAATGGGTATAAAATTTTGATAAAGTAAGGAAAAGTTGTGTTAGAAGATATTAATATTTCAGCATTATACACTGATTGGGCTCTTGTTCTTTTTACAACTTTTGCGCAATTTGCTGTAGGCACTGCTTTATTTGCCTCTATTTTGACTGCTGTTTCTGAAGGCCTTGATGCGGGTTTGCAAGAGGCAATAGAAGAAAGAGAAGCACGCAAAAAGCTTTGGCGAGCTTCTTTTACACTGCTTATACTTTCATTTTTTCTTTCTTTTTTTCATTTGAAAAATCCATTCACAAGCCTCTTTAATATGGAAGACGCTTCCTTTTCTGCTTTAAATGTAGAAAGTATTTTTGTGCTGATCTTCTTTTTTTTACTCTTATTTCAATCTATTAAATTAACGAAAATTACTGGATATTTTACATCATTTTTTGGAATAGTCACAAACTATATTCTTGCAGATGTGTATATTGCAGGCGAAAATATTTCTATTTGGAATAAAGTTGGCTCTTTGTTTGCATTTTACGGCACTGTTTTTGTGCTTGGTTCTGCTTTTGCTTTGTGGTGTGGAAGAAAGCTTGATAACGACTATTTTAAAAAATATGCAGCTTTTTTTCTTATTTTTGGCTTTATTTGCTCTCTTTCAGCAAAAACTACTTTGTTGTTTGTTTTTATGCTGGAAGATTTTACTTTTGCTTCTCATGAATTTCAGCAAGGACTTTATACTCTTATCTTGCAGGCATTCTTGGCTATAACAGGCTTGTTATGTATGTTAAGTGATAAAAACACCAAACATTCTTGGTTATTAGCTCTTGGTGTCTTCTGTTTTTTGATGGCTGAAGTGTTTAGTAGATTGCTTTTTTTCTTGACACAGTTTAAAATTAGCGCATAAAATTAATTGTTATTTCTTCATTTTTACCAAAAGAGTGTGTAATGCAAAGTATCAAAGAATTATACCGAGTTGGCCTTGGCCCATCATCTAGCCATACTATGGGGCCAAAATTTGCTGCTGAAAATTTTTTAGCACGCAATAATACAGTAGCACGCTTTAGAGTTACTTTGTACGAAAGTCTTGCTGCAACAGGCAGGGGGCATTTAACTGACAAAGCAATTTTTGATGTGCTTGGAAAAGAAAGAACAGAAATTCTTTGGAAGCCCGAAGAAAAAATTCCTGAACACCCAAATGCAATGTATTTAGAAGCCTTAGATGAAAACAATGCTGTGGTATGCAGTGAGATGTATTTTAGTGTGGGCGGGGGTAGAATAAAGACGAGAGCAAGCATGCATTTAACAGAAGATGAAGTCTATCCTACAACAACTCTTGAAGAAATTATGTCTGAATGTGATTATAATGGCACTACATATTGGGAATATGTGGTAAAGCATGAAGGCGAAGATATTTTTTCGTATTTATTAAAAATATGGTATCAAATGCTTGAAAGTATTCGAGAGGGATTAAACACGCATGGCGTTTTACCAGGCTCTATACGCATGCGTAGGCAGGCGTGGAATTATTTACAAAGAACAAAGACTGCATCTGAAAAATTTCAACAAACTGGTACACTTGCCTCATATGCCTTTGCTGTTTCTGAGCAAAATGCAGCAGGCAACACTGTTGTAACAGCGCCAACTTGTGGTTCATGTGGTGTTATGCCATCGGTTTTAAAGTTTTTACAAGAAAGTTATAATTTTGATGACAGTGAAATTGTGCGTGCCTTGGCAACAGCATCTGTTTTTGGTAATATTGCTAAACATAATGCTTCAATTTCTGGAGCAGAAGTTGGCTGTCAGGGCGAGGTTGGTGTTGCTTGTGCTATGGCAGCAGCAGCAGCTTGCCAACTTTTTGGTGGCTCGCTTAGACAAATTGAATGTGCAGCCGAAATGGGTTTAGAGCATCACTTAGGACTTACTTGTGATCCTGTTGATGGTTTAGTGCAAATTCCATGCATAGAAAGAAATGTTTCGGCAGCTGCTAGGGCTATTTCATGCGCTGAACTTGCTATATTGTCTGATGGTTCTCATCTTATTTCTTATGATGAAGTAATTTGTGTGATGATGCAAACTGGACAAGACTTGCCTGGTGTGTATAGAGAAACTTCACTTGGCGGTTTAGCAAAGATTTTTGCAGAAAGAAAGAAGGAAAAGTTTAAATAATATAAACTATATTAAATACGTAAAATTTATACAAATTTATATAAAAATTCGATTTAAAATATAAAACTTCAATAAAAATAAAGAATATATAAGATACAAAAAAAGAGATTGTTTGATTGAACAATCTTTTTTTTTATAAAAAAAAAGCCTGAAAAAGAAAATCTATTTGACTTGTTAGCATCAATGTGATAATTTTAATAAAACTTAGAAATTTTATCTAAGTAAAAGTTTTTGTTAGATTTTGGGAGGACAAAATGTTTCATGAAAAGCTTTTTAGTGTAAAAGGAAAAACTGCCCTCATTACTGGAGGGAACTCAGGCATTGGCGAAGCTATGGCAACCGCTTTAGGTCTTGAGGGAGCAAATGTAATTCTTGTAGCAAGAAGAGCAGACGCTCTAGAAAGTGCAGTACAATCTATGAAGGCAAAAGGAATCAATGCTCAAGCGATTTCAGCAGATTTGTCAACAGCAAAAGGAACTATCGAGTTAGCTGATAAAGCGCAAGATATGGCTGATATTGACATTATCGTGAACGCAGCAGGCGTAAACCTTCGTCAACCATTTACAGAAATCACACCAGAAGCGTGGGAAACTCAAATCGCATTACATTTGAGCGCTCCTTTCTACCTCACTCAAAAAATTGCGCCAAATATGGCGAAGAGAAATTGGGGTAAAATCATCAATATCGCATCTTTACAATCATATAGAGCTTTTGCAAATTCAGCTCCTTATGGCGCAGGTAAAGGCGGAATTGTTCAACTTACTCGTGCTATTGCACAAGAGTGGTCGTCAAAGGGCATTACATGTAATGCTGTTGGCCCAGGCTTTTTCCCAACCGCACTCACAGCGCCGGTTTACGGAAATCCAGCCCTTTTAAAACATAATGCTGACATGACTTGTATGGGCAGAAATGGAGAATTAGAAGATCTTTATGGTCTTACTATTTTCTTAGCATCTGATGCGTCTGCTTACATTACTGGTCAAACCATTATGATTGATGGTGGCTTCACAGCTAAGTAGTTTTAGCAAATACTTTTTGGCAATTTAATTAAATATAATGCCACTTTAGCTCTTGTTTTTACTTTTTGTAAAATACAAGCTCTATAACTGTATGTAAAATTTGTTTGTTATAAGATAAAGGAATTTTCTTTTATCTTATAATATCAAATTATTGCTAGTCTTTGCTGTTATCCAATAATACATATAAAGCTTACCTTTGGTAGCATAATTAAAGAATATAATGAGGAAAAAGAATGAAAGCATTAGTTTATACCGCACCGCATGAAGTGCAATACTTAGACGTTCAAGATCCAACAGTAAAAGAGGGTGATGTTCTTATCAAGATTCACGCTGCTTGTATTTGTGGATCAGACATGCATGCCTTCCACGGCCACGACCCAAGAAGAAATCCTGGTTTAGTTTTAGGTCACGAACTTTCTGGTGAAATTGTTGAAACAAAATCATCTTTATATAAAGTGGGCGATAGAGTAACAGTAAACCCATTACTTACTTGTGGCGTTTGCAGAAACTGCTTACAAGGCCGTGATAATATTTGTTTAAACAGAACAATGATTGGTATGCTTCAAACACAAGGAGCCTATGCTCAATACATTAGTATTCGTGCTGATCGCTGTATTCCTTTAGGCGATAAAATTTCTTACAGAGATGCATCACTTACAGAGCCAGCAGCAAACACAATACACGCATTAGATTTATCAATGAAGGTTATGCACAGACCATTACCTGAAATGAAAGCATTAATCATAGGCGGTGGTGCAATAGGTATGTTATTTGCGTTACTTATGCGTTCTTATGGATGCAGAGACATCACATTAGCTGAAACAAATGATCTACGTCGTGCAAATTTAGCAAAACATCTTGATTGTAAGCTTGTAAACCCAATCACTGATACTATTGAAGAAAATGCTTACGACTATGCTATTGATGCAGTTGGTTTAGCTGCAACAAGAAACCTTGCTATTGCTTCTCTTGGTCAAGGTTCTGTATTTATGCACTTAGGTCTTCAAGACTGGTCATCAGAAATTGATATGCGTAAAATTACTCTTTCAGAAATGAAAGTTTTAGGTCACTATTGCTATACTCATGCTGATTTACACGCTACTGTAAAAGCTATTGAAGAAGGCGTATTTGGTTCATTAGACTGGGTAAGTGAAATGCCAATGTCAGCTGGCCCACAAGCTTTTAATGATCTTAGTGATGGAAAGATTGCAAGTCCTAAAGTTGTTTTAAGACCTTGGGATTAGTATATAACTACTTTTTAATGCTCTTATTAAAGAGCGAAGAAATTTCTTGGAGGAAATTTATGAGTTTGAAGAAAATTTGTTTTTACGGTGCA
>CAYJHN010000164.1:0-4703 GCA_964369985.1 uncultured Desulfovibrionaceae bacterium
TTTGTTTGCGAAAAAGTTTTAAGCTTCGCTTAAATACTGTTTCGCGTTAAAAATGGCGAACTTAGATTGGATTTAATTACTTCTATTAACGAAATGCAAAAAACATCTTCACTTTGTTCAGATGCTATATTAATGATTAACCTCTGAATTGGCTATAATTATGATATTTAAATATAAAAACTCCCAAAGCAAAGCTTGGGAGTTTTTTTTCCTTAGAGAAAAGAATAAGTTATGAGAGTTGAATGAGTGATATGCTATTATGAATATACTCATTCCTTAGCCACCATAAAAAAAGATACTTTTTTTATGGTTTTAAATGCGAAACAGTATTTAAGCAAAGCTTAAAACTTTTTCGCAAATTAAAAAATAAAAAATTCCTTAGTCATACATTATACATTAGCCGCTCACTATTAGGGTTTCCAAAGGGGCTTAGCTCCTTTGGCCGTCGGAGACAAAAAAAAACAGAAAACCCAAAAATCAAAATCAAAATAATTTAAATCTTTTCAATTTTTTCAATCTTTACAGCACAAGCCTTGTACTCAGCTGTTTTGCTAATAGGGTCAAAAGCTGGATTTGTGAGCCAGTTTGCGTTATTTTCACGAAAATGAAAAGCCATCCACACAAGTCCTTGTGGTATGCTATCTGATATTTTTGCAATAACTTCAACACTGCCACGACGTGATGAAACACGAATAAGCTCTTTGTCTTCAATACTTAAAGCTTTGGCATCTATTGCTGAAATATCAGCTGTTTCATGGCTAAGTAATTCGTTTAATCCTTTGCAACGACCTGTTTGCGTGCGAGTGTGGTAATGGTATAAACGCCTACCTGTGCTGAGTACAAAAGGGTATTCTGCGTCTGCAACTTCTGCTGGGGGCGTCCACTCTACTGGCATGAATATGCCTTTACCACGTACAAAGGCACCTTCTTCGTGTAGTATTTGTGTTCCTTCGTGTTCAATATGTGGGCAAGGCCATTGTAAACCATTGTTTTCTAAACGATAATATTTTATTCCAGCTAAATTAGGTGCAAGTAGAGAAACTTCATTATCCCAAATTTCTTGTGCAGAATTTGACTGCCAGTCATGGCCTAATTTTCTTGCTAATTCTTTGAAAATCCACCAGTTTGGTTTCGAAATTCCAGGTGCTTTGCTTGCTGCTCTCACTCTATTTACACGCCTTTCTGAATTTGTGAAAGTGCCGTCATTTTCACTCCATGCTTGAGCTGGCAGGATAACATGCGCAAATCTTGTTGTTTCTGTTGGAAAAATGTCTTGTACAACTAAAAACTCGGCAGATGAGAGGCAATGTTCGACATGCCTAATATCTGGTTCAGTATTTGCGATATTTTCACCAAAGATATAAAAAGCTCTGATTTTCTTTGTTGCTAACCCTTCAACCATATCTGGCATCATAAGGCCATTTTTTGTAGGCAAATTACTTGTATTCCAGAATTTTTCAAATTTTTCACGGCTTTGTGGGTCTTCTACTTTTCCATAGCCTGGGAAAATATTTGGTAGTGCCCCCATGTCGCAAGAACCTTGCACATTATTTTGCCCTCTAAGCGGATTTACTCCACCAATTGCCTTGCCTACATTGCCAAGCAACATTTGTAAGGAAGCAATAGCATATACATTGTGTACACCACAAGTATGCTCTGTAATTCCAAGTGTATATGCAATCATAGCTGGTTTTACACTTGCTAAATCTCTTGCTATTTGTTCGATTATATCTGCCTTAATGCCACAGATATTTTCAGCTATTTGTGGAGTATAGTTTGCTACATTTTTTTTGAGTTCTTCAAAATTTTCTGTTTTTTCTTCTACAAATTTAGTGTCGTATAAGTTTTCTCTAATGATAACATGCATTAAAGCATTTAACAGAGCAATATCACTTCCAACTTTTATTTGCAAATGTGTTTCTGCAATTTTTGCTATATCAGTGCGTCTAGGGTCAACAACAATCAGCCTGCAACCCTTGCGAATAGCTTGTTTGAGAAATGCACCTATAACAGGGTGTGCTTCTGTTATGTTTGAACCGGTAAGAAAAACCATTTTCGCGTCTAAAAAATGTTTTATGCTATTTGTCATTGCACCAGAACCAAATGTTGTAGCTAGACCAGCTACAGTTGGGGCATGTCAGGTTCGGGCACAATTGTCTATATTATTGGTTTTAAATACTGTGCGGAAGAGTTTTTGCATTTGGTAGCTGTCTTCATTAATGCTACGAGAACAAGAAACACCAGCGACAGCGTCTGCACCATCTTCTTCTATAATTTGAGTAAATTTACTTGCAATAAGTTCTAAAGCTTCGTCCCAGCTTGCTTCTTTGAAAGTATTGTCTTCTTGACGAATAAGAGGGGTAGTCAACCTTTCTTTGCTATAAATAAAATCGTAGCCAAATCTTCCCTTTACACATAGTAAGCCTCTGTTGGGTTCGGCATTTTCCACGCCATTTACTTCGATAATTTTTCCATTCTTTACAAGGAGTTCTTGCTGACAACCTGTGCCACAATAAGGGCAAGTAGTGCGAATTTTTTCTACTTTATCGTTTTTTTGTAAAAGACCGTAGGCTTTTTTGGCTGAAAGTGCACCAGTAGGGCACACTTGTAAACATTCGCCGCAATGCGTGCATTTGTTATAATCAACTTTTGGCCACCAATTTTCTTTGTGAGCACGAGTGCCATATTGAAAAGGAATAGCTCTATTTACCTGAATAGCATCGCAAGCACTAGCACAGCGACCACATGAAATACAGCGTGAAAAATCCCTTGTTATCATTGGATAATTGTCATCAAGAATAAATGTATTTTCTTCGGGTTGTATTTTTTCAATGTCTACATCATAGATATTTACAAGATTTTGTAAATCACATCTGCCATCTTTTGGGCATGGATTTTCACGCAAAGGCATATTCATTGCTGCTATTTGATAGGCAGAAGTGTTAGCTGCTTTGTCGCGCAAAAAGCAATCGTGACGGCCTTCAGCAAGAATGTCTGCAAGGAGTTCTTTTCTAAAGTTTTCTAGCTTTTCAGTATGTGTAAAAACTTGCATGTTTTCTTCAGCATAGGTAGAGCATGCGGGCAAAAATCTATCATAACCTACTACTTCAACAGAACAAATTCTGCAAACATTCTTATGCCCAGATTTTGGGAGATGGCATAAAGTTGGAATAATAATACCAGCTTTTTTTGCTACTTCAACAATATTTTCGCCATGTGCAAAATGTATTTTTTTTCCATTGATAGTGAGTGATAACATTGTATTAACCTTTAAATTCTTAGTGATAATTAACTACTGATATGTGTAAATATGAAATTATATAATCTATTGAGCGAGCATAATAATGCGTATGCAACGTAAGCAGCGTTCGGCTTCTTGCCTTGCTTCCCATTCTGCCGGTGAAAGCTCAACTTCATCAAATGAATTTAATCTTTCATGTATAGGTAAAGTATGTATTTGCATAGTTTTTTTTATGTCAACTAATGGAAGATCTTCCTCAGGTGAAAGAAGGGAGATTTTTTGTAAAGATTGTTCAAAATGTAAGGTGTTTAAATCAAAAGGCTTTGACTGTGTCTCTTTTTTTGCTTGCAGTTTTTTGTCAATTGTGAGAGCAGATCTTCTTCCTGCACCTAGGGCTGCAATCAAGGATTTTGGGCCAGTTACGCAATCGCCTCCACCAAAAAGAGGGAGAAAATCCATTTTTGTTGAAACTTCGCCTGTTATGTCATCAGCTAAGAGATTGTTGTATTTATTTATAATATCTATTTCACCTTGCTTTGCAAATTCTTCAAATATATAAGAGAGATCTGTTTTTTGCCCAATGGCTGAAATAATTGCTTCACACGCAAAAGTGACTTCCTCTCCCTCAATCGCTATAGGTGAACGACGACCAGAAGAATCTGCTTCGCCAAGTTGCATTTTTTGACAAACAAGAGCTGTAACCTTGCCATTTTCATGGATAATTTTTTTAGGTGCAATTAAAAAGTTGAAATGCACACCTTCTATTTTGGCTTCATGGATTTCAAGGGCATCAGCTGGCATTTCTTCTTCTGTACGTCTGTAAATAAGCTGTACATCTTCAAAACCTTGGCGTAGTGCTGTGCGAACGCAATCTATGGCAACATTTCCGCCGCCAACAACAAGTATACTTTTATTTTTATCTTCACTTTTTGGAAGTAGAAAAATATTTTTTGTGGCTGCATTTAAGTAATGTATACCACTGACTAAGCCTTCCTTGCATTCCTCTTCGCCTTCGCAGTGCAGAGCTGGAGCTTTTGGTGAGCCAGTAGAAATGAAAAGAGCTTTGAAATCTTGTTTTTTAAATTCAGTCACTTGCATGTTTTTACCAATTTCAATGCCATAGTGAATTTGCACGCCAAGAGTTTGTATTTTATCAAGTTCTACTTGTAAAATATCTGCTGGTAAACGGTAGTCTGGAATGCCGTATTTAGCCATGCCACCGCCTTTTTCTTCTTTTTCAAAAATATGCACAGCATAGTCTTTTTGAGCTAAATAATATGCACAAGAAAGCCCAGCTGGGCCAGCACCAATGATAGCAACTTTTTGTTTGCTTGCTGGATTATTTTCTAAATATTGATCTACTTTATTGGTATCATTTAAATTTGTGTCAAAAAGAAATCTTTTCAAATTTCTTATAGAAAGGGGAGGGGCATTTAATGCTCGTTTACATGCCTTTTCACAT
>CAYJHN010000165.1:0-4631 GCA_964369985.1 uncultured Desulfovibrionaceae bacterium
TTATTTGAACTTTCAATAAGTTCTAAAGCAGTTAACTGTCCATTTATATTTGTTTTTATTCTGTACTTTACTTTGTATTTGCCTTGCGGAATGAGAGCTGGCAATTCTTGTAAATAAGGTTTCACATTTTCAAGCAACTCTTGTGCAAAACTTAGATTAACTACTCTTTCACTTTCAACTTGATTTATTGTGGGAGTTAAATTTTTATTATCTCTTTTTTCAATTTCATTAACCGCATCTTGCAATGTGAAATTTTCTGGTATAGATTTTGTTACTACTGCTTGATTTAACTGGCTTTTTACACTTTGCGCCTTATTCAACTCAGTACTAGTATCATTCAATTTTTTTTGTACAACACCATTACCTAAATTTCTTTCAAGTTCTGTTTTTTCTAAACTCTCTTTACTTTGTGCATTCTCAGTTTTAGCTGGGATTTGCTTTGTATTTTGCACATTTCTTTGTGTATGCACTAAAGGATTAGCAAGCACTTGCTTTGCATTCATATTATTATGCGTTAAATCTTCGTAAATAAAAGACAAAGCCACTTCTACATTTGCAAGACCTTGTGGTTCTTCAAATTTTCCAACCCTTGCAATGCTCACACACAATGCTTCATCAACTTCTTTATTTGAAGAATGTTTAACAATTTCGCACGAATACGGTCTACCGTCTTTTGCTATACGCACTAAAACTAGAGTACTTCCTCTTGCTTCAACAGGCTGAATATATTGTTCAAGCACTTTTTCCAATACCTTTGCAGAATAGCCACCAAGCGTATCAGAAGATGCCTTGATTGCCTGCGAAGTTGATGGAACAATTAATGAAGCAAGAAAAAGACTAGATAATAAGATTTTTTTATTTAAAATACTCTTTCTTAGATATGTGTACATTTAGATTCAACAAAAAGAGGATCTACAATTTCAAGTAAAGCATTTTCTTTGAGAAGATAGTTTTGAACATAATCTTTCACACCATCTTCTAAAGAAGCAAAGGAATAAGGATATTTAGCCTGTTCAAGCCATTGCATATCAGCTTCTGTATAGTACTGATATTTTTCAATAAGTTGGCTAGGCATATCCACATATTCTATATTTGTTTTTCTACCCATAGCAGAGAAAACAGCATTTGCTAAATCATTCCAAGAGCGTGCCTTACCCTGCCCAACATTATAAATACCATTCACATCAGGAGTTTCAAGAAGCCAAAGAATAAGGCGTGTCACGTCTTTAATATACACAAAGTCACGCATTTGTTCGCCATTTTTATATTCTGGCTTATACGATTTAAAAAGACTCAACTTTCCTGTTTCCTCAATTTGTGAAACAGCCTTGCATACTACTGAACGCATACCGTCTTTATGGTATTCATTCGGCCCATATACATTGAAAAATTTAAGGCTCACAAGCTGATGCACAGCCTTAGTGCGTATTGACCACAAGTCAAAAAGTTGCTTTGAATAGCCATACATATTTAAAGGACGAAGTTTAGCAATGTCTCCATAAGAAGCAGCAAAACCAAATTCGCCATCACCGTAAGTTGCAGCAGATGAGGCATTAATAAAGCGGACTTTTCTTGCATTTGCAGCCAAGAAAAGATCTTTTGTATAACGGAAGTTGTTTTCCATAAGGTAATCAGCGTCTGTTTCCATAGTTGAAGAACAGGCTCCTAAGTGGATTATTGCCTTCACTTGATTTGAAAGACCTTTTTCTCTTACCTTCTTGATAAAAACATCTTTATGTATATAGTCACTATACTTTAAAGGTACAAGGTTCTTCCATTTTTCAGTTTTTGCAAAATTATCAACTACTAAAATGTCGTCATAGCCTTTTCTATTTAGTTCCCAAATAAGAGCCGAACCAATAAAACCAGCTCCACCTGTGACTATAATCATAAAACAACTCCTTTATTTATACTTTTTAAATGAGTAAAATAAAAACCTTGTAAGCACTGACAAAAGCCGCACTTACAAGGTTATTTTAATTAGTTCAATTCATAACCACGCATAAATGCATGGTAGTTCAAATTCCACACAGCTGGTTTTGCGTTGATTTCATAAAGAGCACGCAACCAGAATTCTTTTGGAATTTCATTAAATGTTGGCTGCTTAGCTAAAATACCAAGCATAACAACATTCGCACATTTACCGCTAGAATCACCTAAATCCAAAGCTATATCTAAAACAGGAACTTTAATAACATCAAATGCTTCTAAATCCTTAGCTATAGCTTCATCACTTGGGTAATTTTCTTTAGGGAAACCAAATGGCAATACAGCCGTATCAGCCATAATTACCTTGCCTTTGTTCTTAAGCATAGTCAAGAAACCAGGTCTAAGGAGTTCTGATTTTTCCATCGCAATAAGACAGTCAGCCGATTGTGGTAATAATTCTTGGCTATACACATTACCACAAGCAAAGGTAGAAATAACAGGGCCGCCTAATTGTGCCATACCATGAGTTTCACCTTTTACAATATTTGAGCTTTCGCCATAACCAGCTAAGAAAGCTAATCTTGCTAATACTTTACCAAAGAAAAGATTACCTTGTCCGCCCACACCACGAATAGCAAGCAATAAACGTTCTGGTTTATTTGCTAAAGCTGAAATTTCAGGAATAGGAGCTTCGCCAAGTTCTTTTACTTCTTTTCTTTCTTCCACATTTCTTTCAATAGAAATAGCATCAGCTGGGCACATTTGTGAACATGCTGGAGTGCAAGATACACATTTTGTACACATATTATTAAAGCTTGGCACTTGCCCAACTGCACCATCAATACCAGGGCAAATCAAGCAATGTCCACATTTTTTACATTTATCAGCATCTACACTCATCTTTGCTTTATAGGCAGATGCAGGAACTCTTCTAATACAAGTACCTTGAATCACAAGAACAATAAACTTGCCTTCGCTAGCAAGTGCCAATGCTTTTTTGAGCTGGCTTGCAATTTCATTTCTATTATAGGCATCTGCTGTAATAATTTCAGCGCCTTCGCCTTGTAAAGCAGGAATAAGTTTCACACTATGTGGCTGGCCTGCTAAGTTTACTGGCGAAGCAGCACCAGGCTGACCACCAGTCATCGCAATCCATTCGTTATCAAGCACAATTTTAACACCTGGCACATTGCGATACAAGGTGTTACGAGTTGCATCCATGCCAGAATGTACTTCTGTTCCATCGCCTAAAATACTTACGCATCTTCCAGCAGCTTCAGGTTTAGATAAAACATAACCAGCTCTCATGCTTTCAGAAGCACCCATACAAAGGTTTTGATCTAAAGCTTTCATAAAGTATAACAATGTGTTACAGCCAATATCTGAGAAAACAGCTTCTAATTCATTCCTTTTCTTCATCTTTGCCAAGATAAGGCCTGTCAATCTGTAAGGACAACCAGGACAAATCATTGGTGGACGCGGCATAGGAGCTGTTTGTGGCACACATTTATCAAGTTTTTTACCTAAAAATTCTGCAATAGTTGCAGGTGTCCATTCAGTTACTTTTGAATTTGGCTCTTTTCCAACAACTTCAATGCCAAGTCTTTGGCAAGTTTCTTGTAAATAACGGTAGCCATCGTCAAGCACATAGATTTTATCTACATTCTTTGCAAATTCTTTAATTTTATTTTCTGGAAGTGGATTTGTAAACGCAAGTGATAAGATATCAATATCTTTATCAAAAATAGCTTTATACTCTTCCATATATAAAGCATTTACGCCAGTTGCAATAACGCCAACCTTGCCATTTCCTTTAATATGTTTGTTTAATTCGCTTGTTTCAACAAAATCTGCAACTGCATCAAAGCGATTATCCATAAATTTATCATAACGAATACGTACAGTATTTGGAAGTAAAATTTGTGAAGAAAGTTCGCAAACTTCAGAAATTTCTCTCTTTTTTGTAGGCATAAGGCTTACAAGACCTTCACTATGACAAAGAGCACCACTTGCATGAACAATCACAGGCAAGCGAAATTTACGTGACATATCAGCTGCTAATTCAGCTGCTATATGCATTTCTTGATGGTTTCTTGGTTCAAAAACTGGCAAGAAGCATGAACGATAAAAAGGACGTGGATCAACAAGATGTTGAGTCGAACTTGGTGTAAAATCCGAAGCAATATAGTAAACAAGCGCTCCGCGTTCGCCATCGTAAGCAGAAGAGGAAGAAACAGCGTCACCAGCTTGGAAAACACCAGGAATCTTCATTGTAACAACAGCATCACGGCCCGCAAAGGAATGACCAACGCCAACGCCAACTGCTACCGCTTCATTTACAGACCAACCAACAGTAATCAAATCTTGCACCTTAGAAAGGCCTTTATCTATAACTTCGGTACTAGGAGTTCCAGGATAGCCATCAACAGCATGTATACCTGCTCGCACGCAGCCTGCTGCAAAGGCAATATTCCCTTGTAGAACTTCAAGTGTTCCGTCTTTTGCTTCACATAAATCTCTCATAGTTCCCCCAAAATAATTCTTCAAGACAGAATATAAGGACTTTTTGCTCTTGTCAAATATTAATAAAGATTAGCTTTTTTTTCTCTTCTATTTTTGTCTCCGACGGCCAAAGGAGCTCAGCCCCTTTGGAAACCCGAACAGTGAGCGGCTAAGCAAAAGAAGCAGTAAGAAATTCTTTA
>CAYJHN010000166.1:0-4587 GCA_964369985.1 uncultured Desulfovibrionaceae bacterium
TTACTAAAACTTCAACACCTTTGTCGATACCGCGTTTGATAGCCATTGGGTTACGGCCAGCAGCAACAAGTTTAACACCTTCACGGTAGATAGCTTGTGCTAAGATAGTAGCAGTAGTTGTACCATCACCAGCAATGTCAGAAGTCTTTGAAGCAACTTCACGCACCATTTGTGCGCCCATATTTTCAAATTTATCTTCTAATTCTATTTCTTTAGCAACAGAAACACCGTCTTTTGTGATAACTGGTGCACCGTAAGTTTTTTCAATAACTACGTTACGGCCTTTAGGTCCGAGTGTAACTTTAACAGCATTTGCTAATTTATCAACACCAGCTGATAGGCGTTCGCGTGCTTTCACGTCAAATAAAATTTCTTTAGAAGCCATAATATAAATCTCCAACTATATATAAAATATTTAAATTTAATGGTATAATATTAAGGTAATAACCTTATTTTTAAAATTCGTAAATTTTGTGGAATTTTCAACAAAAATTCATTTTTGATAGAAAAAACTCAAAAGAATGAATTTGGACTACTCTTCAATGATAGCGAGAATATCTTCTTCGCGCATCATTAAGTGCTCAACGCCTTCGATTTTTAATTCTGTACCAGCATATTTGCTGAATAATACAGTGTCGCCAGCTTTAACTTCAAGAGCTACTTTTGAGCCATTGTCTGCAAGTTTGCCAGGACCAGTTGATACAACAAGGCCACGTGATGGTTTTTCTTTAGCTGAATCTGGGATGTAAAGGCCACCAGCAGTCTTTTCTTCAACTTCAAGACGTTTTACAAGAACACGGTCGTTTAATGGTTTGAACTTCATGAATTTCCTCCAAAATGAATAATCAAATAATATAAAGAAATATACTCAATAACTTTTATTTGAGCTATTTCTTATTCTCTTTGATATAAATAATCTTCCTTTTAAATTTGAAAAGGGTTAAAGTTGATTTTTTTTTAACTTTTTTTTATAAATTCTAAAAAAGTGAATTATTACAATGTATAAAAGATATAATTTTTTTTAAAAAAGTAAATGAAGAGAAAAAAAAGGAATTTAATTTTTAAGTGACTAAAAAGAGCTTGACAGTCGTTAAATTCTGCGGTAAATAAAATGTTCCCTTTTCTTGGAGGTTTTATAAATATGTATGCGATTGTAGAAATTAGTGGCAAGCAATATCGCGTTGCTGAAGGAAACAAGATTGTAGTTGACCGTATGACAGCGGAAGTTGGTGCAGTTATCACTCTTGACAAAGTATTGATGTTAGGCGGAGATACTGTGAAAGTTGGTGCACCATTCGTAGCTGGTGCTGTTGCAAATGCAACAGTAGTTGACCATCATCGTGGCGAAAAAGTTCGTGTTTTCAAAAAATGGCGTAGAAATGATTCACGTAAAATGCGTGGTTTCCGTCATGACTATACAACCTTACAGATTACATCTGTACAAGGTTAATAATTTTTTAGCTTTAGGAGTTTATCATGGCACATAAGAAAGCTGGTGGTAGTTCCCGTAACGGTCGTGACAGTATTGGACAAAGACGTGGTGTTAAGCGTTTTGGTGGTCAAGCTGTTTTAGCGGGAAATATCTTAGTTCGTCAACTAGGTACAAAAGTTCACCCTGGTGATAATGTTGGTATGGGTAGAGATTTTACCTTATTTGCAAAAATAGACGGTGTAGTTCGTTACGAATCATATATTCGTAATCGCAAAACACTTAAGCGTGTTCATATCGAACCTGCTGCTTAATTTCTGCATTTATATAGACATTATAGGGGAAGAACTCTTTGAGTTTTTCCTCTTTTTTTTATTATTAAAATAATGATTTTTTAGCTTTACAAATGAAAGCAAGTATTTAAGAAGTATCTTCGGACTGTGCCTTCTGCACGGGACCAAAGAGGGCAAAAGGACAGTGCCTGTCCTTAGCTCCCTCTTATTCAGATAGATTTCGCTTTCGCTTTGCTCAAGACAAAATCCTCAATCGCAATTTGTGGGAAAATTGTTCTTTCGCTAAAGGGAAACTGCGCCTTACCTGCGCTATACATTGTCCAAATGTCGGCTTGCCGACAAGGCGATGTCTTGAATGATTTTGCTTTCGCTTTGCTCAAGCTAAATCATTCGACAAGTCGCCTTAAGCTAAAGAAGTAAAGACATCTGTGCCGACAAAAGGCAAGGACAATGTATTTAAATAGGGAAGAAGACTGTTCCAGTCTTTTAACATTTCGATTTCATGCCGTCTAGTGCGTAGATTTTTTTATATCATTTAATTTAAAAGATATTTTTAATTTTAACCCTTACTGTTTTTTAAGGAGGGGGAGAGTTTGAGAGGGGGAAACTCATTTTTCTCAGAAAAATGCGGTTCCCTCTCTCAAGAAACCCAATACAATTATGAGATTTATAGATTCAGCACAAATTAATGTAAGAGCTGGCAATGGCGGCCATGGCTGCATGTCTTTTCGTCGTGAAAAGTTTGTCCCTCGTGGTGGGCCTAATGGTGGCAATGGTGGTGATGGCGGTTCTGTTTTTGCACGTGGCAGCAATAAATTGCTTTCACTTTATGACTTTCGTGTGAAAAGAAAATACGAAGCACAAAATGGCAGACCTGGTGAGGGCAGTCAGTGTGATGGCAAACAAGGTGAAGATTTAATAATTGATTTACCTGTTGGCACACAGATTTACCAAAAGACAGACTTAGGCGAAATCTTGCTTGCTGATTTGTACGAACACGATGTTACCATTCAGCTTGTTCAAGGTGGTAGAGGTGGTAAGGGTAATGAGCACTTTAAATCATCTACTATGCAAGCTCCTAAATTTGCTCAAAAAGGCGAATTAGGCGAAGAAAAAACTTTAAGACTTGAACTTAAGATTTTAGCAGATGCAGGTATTATTGGCTTGCCGAATGCGGGTAAGTCTACTTTTATTTCAAAAGTTTCACAAGCTAAACCTAAGATTGCTCCTTATCCTTTCACAACTATAACGCCAAACCTTGGTGTTATGGTGGATGAAATCGACCCTGATCAAAGGCTTGTGCTTGCAGACATTCCTGGATTAGTAGAAGGTGCGGCCGACGGTGTTGGTTTAGGGCATAGATTCTTAAAACATATAGAACGTACACGTTTCTTGATACATATATTAAGTATTGAAGATGTGCCTTTAGATGATGATGCAGATACTTGGCAGGGTTTTGATTTAATTAATGATGAACTTGCACAATTTGATCCTGAACTTGCACTTCGCATGCAACTTGAAGTTGTGAATAAAATCGACCTCAGAACAGAGGAAGAAGTAGAAAAACTTCAAGCAAAGGCGAAAAAAGATAAGCGTAATATCTTCTTTATTTCTGCACAAGACGAAACAAATCTTGAAGAGCTTGTCAACAAACTCTGGCAAACGAAAGAAGAACAAATCAGAAACGACGCTCTCGTCCGCTATGTCGAACCAGAAATCGAAGAAGAGGATTTCCCTGAAATTGAAGTTGTTTGGACTAGAGAGAAAGATTAATCTAAACGAAGCGAACAAATTCTTTAGCGAGCGAAGCAAAAACGACGTTTTTTGCAAGTGAGGATTTTGTGTGCATTTGCACCAAAATCTATCTGAATTTGCACCAAAATCTATCTGAATCGAAGAAGAAGAATTTGAAGACATTGAAGTTATCTGGACACGCGAAAAAGATTAATGTGAGCGAAGCGAACAAATTCTTTAGCGAGCGAAGCAAAAACGACGTTTTTTGCAAGTGAGGATTTTGTGTGCATTTGCACCAAAATCTATCTGAACTGTAGAGGATTTCCCTGAAATTGAAGTTGTTTGGACTAGAGAGAAAGATTAACCTAAACACATTATGGCGAGCATAGCTCGCCTTTTCTATTTAATATCTTAATTTCACAAAAAAGCTGTTTTACTTCTTTAGAGACAAAATTATAGTTAGTTTTAAAGGCATGGATTCTCACGTCCTCCTTGCAGTCGTCCTCAGAATGACTCTCGTACTAGATGAAGTATTTGTAATACAACAGAATTAGATCTGTGCCGCGCGTCACTCTGAGGAGGGCAAAGCCCGACGTGAGAGTCCATGTCTTTACCCGTCAAATCATAAATCAAGTAAAATTTTCTGACTTAGTCAGCAGTCTAGGCGAGCATAGCTCGCCTTTTCTATTTAACATATATACTCGTTAAAAAGCTCTACAAAATGTAAAAACTATGTGAAGAATTTGCACAAGCTTTAGATGTTTTAATTGTAAAAAATGTACAAAAAACAGTTATTTCTTGTGAAAAAAACAACAAGCAGACATATAAAAGAAAGTTAGCCTTAACTAACTTTTTTCTAGAAAACAGATAAAATGCTCTTTCTAAGCAGAAAAAAAGGAATATAGTCTCTTTTTGTTAAAGCATTTAGCAAAAAAATCAAAAAAGATGTTATTTAACGCTTGTCATTTCTATCAATATACTATATAACATTTATAGCAATTTGATTTAGGGAAAATATCAAATTGCGATTAGTGAAATAGTGTACTAGCTCTCGCTAGTTTTTTACACTTAGCAATGAACAATATTAAACTTGTGGAGGTAAGCAATGGCGAAACATCAAACGCCCAAGCT
>CAYJHN010000167.1:0-263 GCA_964369985.1 uncultured Desulfovibrionaceae bacterium
TCGGCACGCTGTGCACGAAACCTCGCTTACAAGAGGCGTGGCTCTTGTTTCGCTCACTAAAGCCTTTGTTCACTACCTTCACTTTTGTACCACAATTTCAACTAGATAAAGTCTAAATTAGAATATGCTCTATTGAATCCCACCGCCAGTAAAAATTTAGTTTTACCACAAATGGAATTCGATGTAATAAAAAGTTTTTAAGGAAAGGGAGGGGGTTTGGGGGAGGGAAAAGCTTGATTTTTCAAAATCATGGTTTTCCTTCC
>CAYJHN010000167.1:273-4569 GCA_964369985.1 uncultured Desulfovibrionaceae bacterium
AAAAAAATCACCCATCTTATAATTGTGCTAATAAAGTTTCTTTGATTTCGTTGATAGCGCCTTCGCCATTGATTTCAATATACTTTGTCTTGCCTTGTGCAGCTAAGTCTTTGAAATAATATGCTGCAGCTAATGTGCCGTCAACGTCATTGTAGTAGATATCATGTCTTTTATTGATTGCATTTTCGTCTAAATCGTCTGCACGAGCTGAAAGTTCGCCACCACATACTCGGCATTCGTCGCCATTTGGTTTGATAGCTTCAATAAAGATATTATTTGGGTGATTATTATTGTTTTTGCAAAGTCTTCTACCCATGATTCTATTTTTAGCAATTTCGCGTGGGAGCATGATTTCAACAACATAGTCAAGATTCATCTCTGCAGCATTTAATGCTTCGTCAAGCTTGCGAGCTTGTTCCATATTGCGTGGAAAGCCATCTAAAAGCCAGCCAGCATTGCCTGCATCTTTTAAAATATCTAATATCATTGGAATAGTAATTTCATCAGGCACGAGTTCGCCTTTATCCATATATTCTTTTGCTTTTAAACCAAGTTCGGTTTTGCCGCCAACGTGCTTTCTGAAAACAGCGCCAGATTCAATATGTGCAATTCCGAATTTCTCCATTAATAAAGCACCTTGTGTACCTTTGCCACTACCATTTGGTCCAAAAATAAGAATATTCATGCCATCTCCTAAATGTATATATAAATAATGTAATTATAAGCCTGAAAGAAAAGTATAGTTTACAAAAAAGTAAAAAGCAAGAAATCTTACTTTAGTTTTTTGTATTCATTTGCAATTTCTTTTGATAAATTTTGTATTAAAGTGCTTTGTGTATCTAAGTAGCTTTCAAAAGTTTGTGAAACAGGTTGACTTTGTATGAATTTGCCTTGTGCGAGGGTTTTATCATTTTCTCTAAGCACCCAATAGGCATTGATATTTGCATCACTGTTGAAATTTCCCTCAAAATGCGAAATTTCAATACTTAATCTGTAATCTATAGGAAAGCCAACAGATAGAGGAAAAGCAAAAGTATTTTCACTTGCGAGCTCATTAGAAAGCGAAATAGAAACAAGTCTTTGCAACATAGTATCTAAATCTTCAGCCCATCTTTTATTTTGTGCTACCTCAACAACAGAAGAATTCTTTGCTTTTAAAAGTATTTCAGTTCGGTTTAAATAGCTTGGTATAAGCACGGGCATAACTGCAATATGTTTTGCTTTTGCTTTGTCAGTATTTTCAAGATATAACGACTGCGGTTCAGGTAAAAGATAGAATTGCGTCTTTGAAATAGAAGGAGAACAAGCTGTGAGAAAAGAAAATAATAATGTGAGTGCAAAAAATTGCAAAATCTTCTTTTTCATAACTGTTCTCCTTGTTATGTGTCTAAGTTATGTGTCTAATTTATAGAGCTTTGATTGCAGATTTTAATTCTTCTAATGCTTTGTCTAAACCTTCTGGTTTGTTACCACCAGCTTGTGCTTGATCTGGTCTACCACCACCAGAACCATCAATATGTACAGATATTTTCTTGATAAGATCAGGTGCTGTTACTTTTGCATGTAAGTCCTTTGAAACATAGACAATCATTTGCACTTTGCCATCAACAACAGCAGCAAGGCAAGCAATACCAGAAGCTAGTTTTGATTTTACATCGTCCATTTTCTTTTGTGTCTGCTGAAGCTTGACCAGAACCAGAAGAAGAAAGTTTTGCTTTTTCTACTTCTTTTTTGAGATTCTTTATTTCTGCTTGCATAGCTGAAATTCTTGCTTGTACTTCGCTTGGTTTAGATTTTAAGCCTTGTGCAATATTGTAAAGTTCATTTCTTTCTTCTTGCACCATTTGTAATGCATTCCAGCCTGTTACAGCTTCAATACGTCTAATACCAGAAGCAATACCAGCTTCAGAAGTAATAAGGAATGAACCAATTTGGCCTGTTGCAGATAAATGCGTTCCGCCGCAAAGCTCAACACTGTCTTTGTCGCCAACATTTACAACACGCACTTTGTCGCCGTATTTTTCGCCAAAAAGAGCAATAGCACCAAAGTCTTGTGCCTCTTGCTGGCTCATTTCGTGTGTTTCGATATTTTTATTTTCAAGAATTAATTTATTTACTTCATGCTCAACTGCCTTGATTTCATCGGTAGACATTGCAGAAATATGTGTGAAGTCAAAACGCAATCTTTCAGGCGTTACAAGTGAGCCTTTTTGCTGAACGTGTGAACCTAAGATATTGCGTAGGGCAGAATGTAAAATATGTGTAGAAGTGTGGTTACGAGCAGTTGCTATACGCACACTTTCTGTTACTGTCATGTCAATTTCTTGATCGGCATAACAAGTTCCATCAACTACCTTGATTACATGAACAAAACAATTTGGAAGTGGCTTTAATGTATCTACAACTTCCATAAGCGCGTCTGCTGATTTTATTGTGCCTTGATCGCCAACTTGTCCGCCAGATTCGCCATAAAATGCAGTATGCGTAGAAAGTAAGTAACCTTCTTCGCTTTTTTCTAATTTTTCAACAATATTACCGTCTTTATCAAGTAAAGCAGTGATACGAGATTTTGAGTGCAAGCAATCATAGCCACAGAATTGTGTTTCTATACCGTCTTCAACTAGTTTTTTGAAAACATCGTTGATGTCATTTGAACCAGAACCAAGTAAACCCTTGCCTTTTTGTGCATTTCTTGAACGTGTTCTTTGTTCAAGCATGCATTTTTGGTAATCTTCAGCATCTACTTCAAATTCGCGTTTGCGTGCAATATCTTCAACAATATCAAATGGGAAACCGTAAGTATCGTATAGAGTAAAACTTACTTGACCTGAAATTGTTTTCTTATTTTCTTTTTCGAGTTTTTTAAACTCATCATCAAGCATTACAAGACCTTGAGTAAGAGTTTTTGCAAATCTTTCTTCTTCTTCTCTTACTACGCGTGAAATAAAGTCAACGTGGTTGATGAGTTCAGGGTAGGCATCGCCCATACATTCGCAAACCTTGCCAGCAACCTTGTAAAGAAAAGCTTCTTCAACGCCTATAAGTGTAGCAAAACGTAAGGCACGACGTAAAAGACGGCGTAAAACATAAGATCTGCCTTCATTGCCTGGCAATACGCCATCAGCAATGAGGAAAGCCGCTGCACGTGAGTGATCGGCAATAACTCTGAGAGCTGTGTCGACATCATTTGTGTCAGGCAAGCTAAAGGAATATTTTACATGAGCAGCTTCAGCTGCAAATTGGATAATGTCTTGGAATAAATCGCAATCGAAGTTTGAACGTTTGCCTTGGCAAACAGCAGCAATACGCTCTAAGCCCATGCCAGTATCAATAGATGGTTTTGGCAGATTTTCTCTTACTTCAGGTGTTTGGTTATATTGCATGAAAACAAGGTTCCAAATTTCTAAGAAACGGTCGCAATCGCATTTGCCAATGCCGCAATCAGGGCCGCAAGACATGTCTTCGCCTTGATCAACAAAAATTTCAGAACAAGGGCCACAAGGGCCAGTGTCACCCATTGCCCAGAAATTGTCCTTTGCACCTATGCGGAAAATTCTGTCTTTTTCAACTTTTGCAACGCTTTGCCAAAGTTCAGCTGCTTCGTCATCTTCTGTAAAAACAGTGACATAAAGTCTGTCTTTTGGGAGTTCAAGCACTTCTGTGATAAAAGTCCAAGCAAATTTGATAGCGTCTTTTTTGAAGTAATCGCCAAAAGAAAAGTTGCCAAGCATTTCAAAGAAAGTGTGGTGTCTTGCTGTTCTGCCAACGTTTTCTAAATCATTGTGCTTTCCGCTCACACGAAGACATTTTTGGCTTGTAACAGCCTTTGTGTAGTCGCGTTTTTCTTCGCCTTGAAAAAGTTTTTTAAATTGCACCATGCCAGCATTAGTGAATAATAAGGTTGCGTCGTCCCTTGGAATTAAAGGGGCAGAATCAACAATAGTATGACCTTGTTTTTCAAAATATTCTAAAAATAGGCTACGAATCTCTTTGGCAGTGTAATTTTTCATGTTTTTTTCCAACTTAAAGTAAAATGAGCATTGATTAAAAAAATCTTTCACAAAATAAGCCAAATCCGCACTAAGGTCAACTTAAATGTGATTGAGATTTAAGTTGTTTTTGCTTCGAGAGGGGGAAAACCACGCCTTGAAAGGCAAGTTTTTCCCCCTCTCGAGCTCTCCCCCTTTCCTTGCGAACTTTTTAATTTTATGTAAACAATCTAATTCTTATAAAATCACATGGAATATTGGTCTATTAGAGAAAAAACCATCTGATTAAACCGTTAGGGTTTCCAAA